>JAUZEM010000380.1 GCA_030839005.1 Actinomycetota bacterium
CGCCGACGCGTGGCTCCAACGTCGCGTCGCGCCGCGACCCGTTCAGGTCGGGGCCGAGCACCTGGACCCCGTGACGTCGAGCGTCGCGCACGATCGTGTGGGGTGAGTAGAAGCCCATCGGCTGCGCGTTCAACAACGCGGCCGCGAACTCGGCCGGGTAGTGGTACTTCACCCACGAGCTGGAATACACGAGGTAGGCGAAGCTCACCGAGTGGCTCTCGGGAAACCCGAAGTGCGCGAACGCCTGCAGCTTCGTGTAGATCTCCTCGGCGACGTCGCCGGTGATGCCGCGCTCCGACATCCCGCGCATCAACCGTTCGCGCATGCGCGCCATGCGCGCCTCGGAACGCTTCGACCCCATTGCCTGGCGCAACTGGTCGGCCTCGGCGGGTGTGAACCCGGCGACGTCGACCGCGAGCTGCATGAGCTGTTCTTGGAACAACGGCACCCCGAGCGTCTTTTCGAGACACGGCTTCGTGAGCGTTTGGATATAGGTGACCTCCTCCTCGCCGTTGCGCCGCCGCAGATAGGGATGCACCGAACCCCCCTGGATCGGACCGGGTCGGATGAGCGCGACCTCCACCACGAGGTCGTAGAAGTTGCGGGGCTGCAGGCGCGGGAGCGTAGCCATCTGGGCGCGACTCTCGACCTGGAACACGCCGACGGTGTCGGCCGCGCACAAGAGGTCGTACACCTCATCCTCTTGCGGGATGGTGGCGAGGTCGATGTCGACACCCTGCGACCGCACCATGTCGACCGCGATGTGCAACATCGTCAACATGCCCAGGCCGAGGAGGTCGAACTTCACGAGGCCGGCCGCCGCGCAGTCGTCCTTGTCCCACTGCAGCACGGAACGACCCTCCATGCGCGCCCACTCGACCGGACAGAACTCCACGAGCGGACGGTCGGCCATCACCATGCCGCCGGAATGGATGCCGAGATGACGGGGGAAGTCGATCACCGCGCTCGCGAGCTCGAGCGCGAGCGGCGGGATCGCGGGCGGGCGCGTCGTGGCATTGGGACCGTCGAGAGGGGGACCGTCGAGGGGCACGCCGTCGCGGGTGCGGTCGCGCATGGTCCGCTCGAAACGCCGCTCGTTGCGGGGTGTCACCTGACGCTGGTCCTTCAGCTCCTGGTCGGTGAGCTCGCCGAACGCCTCGGGGCCGGCCGCCCACCGGTCGACCCACTTGCCGAGCGCGTCGGCCTGCCCCGGTGCCATCCCCGCGGCCTTCGCCATCTCCCGCAACGCGGAACGCGGGCGGTACGTGATCACATTTGCCACCTGCGCAGCCCGATCGCGCCCGTAGCGTTCGTAGACGTACTGGATCACCTCCTCGCGCCGCTGGTGCTCGATGTCGAGGTCGATGTCGGGCGGCCCGTCGCGTTCGGGCGACAGGAAGCGCTCGAACAGCAGACCGAGCGCGACCGCGTCGGCTTTGGTGACTCCGAGCGCATAACAAACTGCACTGTTCGCGGCGCTCCCCCGTCCTTGGCAGTAGATATCGGAACGGCGACAGAACTCGACGATGTCGTGCAGCAACAAGAAGTAACCGGGGAAGCCGAGCTGCTCGATGACCCCCAGCTCGTAGGAGATCTGGCGCATCGCCAGGGTGTGCTGCGGGTGACTCGCGGGATAGAAGACGGCCGCGCCCCTCCGAACGATCTCCCGCAACCACGACATCTCGTCGAATCCGTCCGGCACGGGAGCATCGGGCAACCGGGGCGCGGCGAGCTTCAGGTCGAACGCGCACTCGAGCGCGATCTCGAGGGTTCTTTCGACCGCACCCGGCCAGCGCGCGAACCGGCGTTGCTGCTCGGCCGCGCTGCGCAGGTGCGCGAACGGCGCGGCCGGCAACCAGCCGTCGATCTCGTCGAGCGACCGGCGGGCGCGTACCGCGGCGAGGGCCTGGGCGAGCGGACGGCGAGCGGGGGTGGCGTAGTGCACGTTGTTCGTCGCGACGACCTCGACCCCGACGCGCAGCGCGACCAGTGCGAGCGCGTCGTTGCGGTGACGGTCGAGCGGATCGCCGTGATCCCACAACTCGACGAGCACGCGATCGCGCCCGAACCCGTCGACCAGCTCGCGCAACGCGCGCTCGGCCGCGGCGGGACCGTCCCGGACGAGCGCGGCCGGCACCGTGCCCTTGCGACAACCGGTGAGCACGAACCAGTGGTCGTTGGCCGGGCTCGAGCCGTGACCGTGCACCGATGCCCGGGCCGCGTCGACCAGCTGCGCCGGCGACGTACGGGGCGCCCCCTTCTCCCCCGCGAGCTGCGCCTCGCTGATCGCTTTGGCGAGCCGTGCGTATCCCGCCGGGCCCTGCGCGAGCACGATCAGATGTTCGCCGGCCGGATCCGCCATCCCGTTAGGCGGCCGAATGGGTGTGTCGCGCGCGCCGAGCGTCAGCTCCGCGCCGAACACTGTCGGGAGCGCGAGCGGCCGGGCCGCCTCCGCGAAGCGCACGACACCGTAGAAGCCGTCGTGATCGGTGATCGCGAGCGCGGCCAGGTCGAGGCGCGCCGCTTCTTCGGCCAGCTCCTCGGGATGGCTGGCACCATCGAGGAACGAGAAGTTCGAATGGCAGTGCAACTCCGCGTACACGGCCCAAGCTCCAGGTTCGTTCGGGGGTCAGTCGTAGATCGCTTCGACGCCCGCTCGTCCACCTTCGACGACCACGATGCACGCGACGTCGTCACCATGGCTCCCTCGGGCTCCGCTGCGCTGCGCTTCGTCCGCACCGACACGATGGCTCCCTCGGGCTCCGCTGCGCTGCGCTTCGTCCGCACCGACGACCAGTTGCCAACGCGCACATCGACGGTGCGCCTGTACGTCCCACCAGCGCACGTCGTGCGCCCACGGGCCCGCCCACGCGCGTACCGCCCCGCCACCGGCCGGAAGGGCTCGACAACGCACGTACGCAGGGGGACACAACTGCTCGCCCCGCCCGTTCACCGCAATCGCGTCGTCGTTCGCGTCGAGGAGCTCGGCCGGGAGCGGCGGATCGAACACGCGCGCCGGAAACGGCGGTGGGAGCGCGCCCGGCCACGCCGCGACCTCGGGACCGACGAAGAGCGGGAGCTCGGGTTCGCGTGGCTCGCCCCACGGAACCCATCGCACCTGCTCGGCCGGCGTCCGGCCGCCCTGCACGACGGCGGTCGTCACCGCGTCGTAGCCGAGCATGCCCTGGACGCGCGCGAGCGCGCGATCGGCCCGTTGGTGCGCGACCTGATCACCGCCCCAGAACCCGAGCTGGCGACCGTCGGCCGGCACGACCTCGTCGGGGATCAGCGTGAGACCGGTTATACCGGCGGTCGTCTCGCCGGTGGTGATCCAAGCGTCGAGCTGCCAGCGCACCCGCTCGGCGAGCACGCTCGGGGTGAGCGCGTCGCCGTACTCCGAACGGGCGTGACGCCAACACCGCGTGAGCCGTTCGCCGTGCTCGGTTTCGGCAACGACCCGCACGCGCGTGCACGCGAGACCGCGTTCCGCGCATCGTGCGAGCAGGCGGTCGGCGAGCTCCTTCGCCGCGAACGCCGCGATGTCGACCCGTTCCGCGGGCGGATCGAGCTCGGTGCGCTCGACGAGATCGGGTGGCGGGGCAACGAACACGGACGGCCCGGGATCGACGCCCCGGGAAAGTGCGTGGATCCGACCACCGACGCGACCGAAGCGGGCCAGCACCGCGTCGGGCGCCAATGCGGCGACGTCGCCGAGTGTGGGCAGCCCCAGGCGGACGAGCAAGCTCGCAAGCTCGTCGTCGTCGAGCACGGACACCGGCCACGGCGCAACGTATTCGGCCGATCCGCCCGCAGGTACGACAACCGATCGACGGGCCGCGAGGCGGGCGACGAATACGCCGTCGGCGATCCCGATGCGCACGTCGGCGCCATCGGGGCCGAGGGCGGTCGCGACACCGGCCCGGATCTGCGATGCGAGCGCGTCGTCGCCACCGAAGTAGCGCGACGGACCCCGCGTCGGGAACTCGCAGCGCCCGGGGCGATCGAGCACGACGCGCGGCGTGAAGACCTCCACCGCGCGGGCCACTACTTCGAACGTGCGCGCCTCGTTCGCTTCGTCGGCGTCGACGCACACCGCTTCCGGACAACGCGCTTCCGCCTCGCGCCGGCGCATACCGCGCGTCACGCCGGTGGCGCGCGCTTCAGCCGAAGCCGCGCGCACGATGTCGCGACTCCCGACGCGTTCACGCACGATGAGCGGCCGGTTCCGCAGCTCGGTGCCCAGGCCGTCGGCATGTTTACGTGCGGCGATAACGGGCCAGTCCGGACACCAGACACAGCCGGTACGACTCATCCCGCGCGGGCGTGCGCGCGTACCCCCTTTCCCTCGACGCGCACGTCGAGCTCGCTTTCGGCGAGCAGGCCTCCTCCGGTCGCGAGCCCCGACCAATCCCGGCCCTGGGCGTGGAGACGGAGGGTTGCTTCGACCGGCCATGGTCCGAGCGTGACGAGCACCGTGGCGCGCTCGCGCGCGCGGGCCGCGAGCCGGCGGGCGTCACCCGGCCGCAAGCTCGGTGGGACTGCGGCCGCGACGAGCGTGACTCCGTCGAGCAGGGCGCCGACGACCTTCGGCCATCGATCGGGGGGTACGGAGCGGACGATCGCGCACCGTTCCAGGTCGACGCCGATCTCGGCCGCGGCTCGCGCCCCCAAGGTGCCGTCGGGGTCGACGACCGCCGCCCACTCGCCTACGGAGGTGGTTGCCGCGGCGAGGAGGAGTGCAACGGTCGTCGACCCCGCACCCGTTGGCCCATCGAGCGCAACCGTGCTGCCGCGCTGGATACCGCCCGCCGGGAGGAGCTGTCCGATCGGACCGGCGACGGCGAGGAGCCGTGCGCCGGCGAGCACCGCCGGAGCGGCACGGGTGGCGGCCGCTCGCAACTGGGCCCGAGCGTGCTCGTCACGCCGGGGAAGAACCGGGGAGACCGGGGCTGCGACCACCCTCCGAAGATAGCGAACATATGTTCGCCCCCGCAAGAGCGGGAGACCGGCCGAGAACTCGGGCTACTGGATCTTGGAGATCTCGGGCTCGACACCGCGGGCGTCGAACGACCAGCCGGCTTCGTCGCCGTAGAACTCGAAGAGGTGCTCGATCGTGTGCGTCACCTTGGGCTCCAGCTCGGCCCACGCCTCGGGCGGCGCCTCGACGGTCACGACGTTGGAGTAGATCGTCACCTTCGACGCGCCCGCTTCGTGCAGCCGCCGCGCCAGCACGTCGGGCGGCCGGGCTCCGGAGACGGCGGCCTCGGAATCTGCGGGGTACACCTCGATGGCCATGCCCGTGAGCGAACGATCGCACTCGAAGAAGCGAATGTCGGGCGACGAACCCGCGCGCACCGTCACGGTGATCGGCTGTCCCATCGCGTCAGCCTAGGAGGAACGCCCGCGATAGCGCCGGATCAGAGCGTTCGTCGAAGGGTCGTGCGCGAGATCGCTATCGCCCGGCGCCGCGATCTCCGACGCGATGCGCTGCGCGAGCACCTTGCCGAGCTCGACCCCCCACTGATCGAACGAATCGATGCCCCAGATCGTGCCGAGCGTCATCACCTTGTGCTCGTACGCGGCGATCAGCGCTCCCATCGCGAACGGTGTGAGTTGCGTCGACATCAACGTCGACGACGGCCGGTTCCCGGGCATCACCCGGTAGGGCGGCAGCGCCGGATCGTCCGTTCCGAACGCCAGCGCCTCGGCCTGCGCGAACAGATTCGCAACGAGGAGGTCTTGCTGTTCGCCGAGCTCGTGACCGGGCTGCGGGTGATC
>JAUZEM010000579.1 GCA_030839005.1 Actinomycetota bacterium
GGCGGCTCCGCGCGTGATGCACGCGATCCGAAGACGCAGGCGATCCTGCCGTTGCGGGGCAAGATCCTGAACGTGGAGCGCGCGTCGATGGACAAGGTCGTCGCGAACGCCGAGATCCAGTCGTTGATCTCGGCGATCGGCGGCGGGATCGGCGCCGACTTCGACGTGTCGAAGGCCCGTTACGGCAAGGTCGTCATCCTCGCCGATGCCGACGTCGATGGCGGCCACATCCGCACGCTGCTGATCACGTTCTTCTACCGGCAGATGACACCCCTGGTGGAGACCGGTCGCCTCTATGTCGCGCAGCCGCCGCTGTACTCGGTCGAGATCGGCGGCCAGAAGCAGTACGTCGCCGACGACGCGGCGCGCCTGCGCGTGATGGAGGAACACCCGAATCGCCAGCTTGCGTTCGCGCGGTTCAAGGGGCTCGGCGAGATGGACCCGCACGAGTTGCGGGAGACGTGCATGAATCCGGCGACGCGCCATCTGGTGCAGATCGACGTCGACCAGGCCGCGATCGCCGACGACGTGCTGTCGGTGCTGATGGGTGACGACGTCGACGCGCGCCGCAACTGGATCCAACGCAACGCCAAGGACGCCCGCTTCCTCGACGTGTAGGAGAAATGTAATGGCCCGTCGCCGAACGCCCAACCAGCTCACGCTCGAGCCACCGTCGGAGATTCCGACGCGCACGCTGCAAGAAGAAGTGGAGGGCGCGTTCCTCGAGTACGCGATGAGCGTCATCGTGCAGCGCGCGCTGCCCGACGTCCGCGACGGGTTGAAACCCGTCCACCGCCGCATCCTCTGGGCCATGCACGACGCGAACCTGCGACCCGATCGACCGTTCGTCAAGTGCGCGCGTGTCGTCGGCGAGGTGATGGCCAACTATCACCCCCATGGTGACAGCGCGATCTACGAGGCGCTCGTCCGGATGGGTCAGACCTTCTCGCTCACCGGGCCGTTGATCGACAAGCACGGCAACTTCGGTTCGCCCTCCGATCCGCCCGCCGCATCGCGCTACACCGAATGCCGCCTGTCGGCGCTCGCGATGGAGCTGCTCGCCGGCATCGACGAGGGGACCGTCGACAGCGAACCGAACTACGACGCGTCGCGTACCGAGCCGATCGTTCTCCCGGCGCGCTTCCCCAACCTGTTGGTGAACGGCGCGCAGGGCATCGCGGTCGGAATGGCGACGAATATCCCGCCCCACAACCTCGCCGAAGTGTGCAACGCGGCCGTCAAGCTGATCGACAAACCCGACGTCACGCTCTCGGAGCTCATGCGCATCGTGAAGGGACCCGACTTCCCGACCGGCGGCCTCATCATGGGCGACGACGGAATCAAGGACGCGTTCCGCACCGGTCGCGGCACCATCCGTGTGCGCGCGGTGCACGAGATCGAGGATCTCCCGCGCCGCGGCGGCCAGGCGATCGTGCTCACCGAGGTTCCGTTCCAGACGAGTGTCGACGCGATCTCCGGCAAGCTGACCGAGCTCGTGCTCGCCGGAAAGGTCGACGGCGTGCGCGACATTCGCAACGAATCCGGGCAGGGGAAGACGCGTCTCGTGATCGAGCTTCGTCCCGACACGAACCCGCAGATCGTGTTGAACAACCTCTTCAAGCACACGGCCGCGCAGAGCACCTTCTCCGTCAACATGGTGGCGCTGGTCGACGACGTTCCCCGGACGGTGACGCTCGCCGAGGCGCTCCAGCACTGGCTCGATCATCAAATCGTCGTCGTGACCCGGCGTAGCCAGTTCCGCCTCCAGAAGGCCCAGGACCGTCTCCACATCGTCGAGGGCCTGGTGAAGGCGCTCGACTCGATCGACGCAATCGTGAAGGCGATCCGCGAGTCGATGGATCGTGCTGCCGCGCGACTCGCGTTGATGGACAAGCGCTTCGCCTTCTCGGAGATCCAGGCCAATCACATCCTCGACATGCCGCTCGGGCGCCTCACGCGGCTCGGCCGCGAGGAGCTCGACAAGGAACGTAAAGAGCTCGCGGCGACGGTCAAGCAGTTGCGCGGCATCCTGTCGAAGCGCGACGTGCTGATGAGTGTCATCCGCGAGGAGCTGGTCGCGTTCCGTGACGCCCACAAGGCGCCGCGCCGGACGCAGATCATGAGCGACGACACCGGCACGCTCGACGTCGTCGCGCTCGTCGAGGACGAGCCCTATGTGGTCACCGTGACCGCGCGTGGATACGTGCGCGCCGTGCCGGCGCGCACGCGCAAATCGCTGACAGCCAATCCGGGGGAGCGAGACGCGATTGCGCAGGTCATCGACACCACCGCGCTTTCGGGTCTGCTGTTCTTCACCGATCGCGGGCGCGCGTACCGGGCGACGGTGCACGAGCTGCCGAAGGAGAAGCTGAGCGCCGCGCAGAACCTGTTCCAATTCGGCGACGGAGAGAAGGTCGTGGCGGTGCTCGATGCGCGGATGCACGAGGAGCACCCGAACGTGGTGTTCGTGACCGCGACGGGCGGGGTGAAGCGCACCGCGCTCAGCGAGTTCGCCGAGGCTTCGGGCCGCCAGAACGGCATCGTGGCGATGAAGCTGGCCGCCGAGGAGCGGGTCGTCGCGGTCTTCCCCGGCTGGGACGACTACGAGCTGTTGCTCGTTACCTCGAACGGGCAGGCCATCCGGTTCGCGGAGGAAGGCGTCCGCCCGGTCGGCCGGTCGGCCGGTGGCGTCCGCGGCATCCGCGTGAAGGGCGACGACCGGGTGATCGGTGGGTGCGCGGCCGCCGACGGCGAGCTCGTGGTGATCGCGACCGAGCAGGGATTCGCCAAGCGGACCGAGGTCGACGAATTCCCGGTGCAGACTCGCGGCGGCTCCGGGCTCAAGGCCGCGAAGATCGATAAGGCGCGGGGCAAGCTGGTCGCGGTAACGGCCGCGGCCGACACGCTCGCGTTCCTCGCCGCCGACGCGTGTCTCGTCGTTCCCGGTCAAGGCGTGCGCGCCGCGTCGCGCGACGGCGGCGGCTCGAAGGTGTGTCCGGCGGGACTGCAGCGAGTCGTCGCGGTCGCCCCGCGCCGTGACGACGCCTGACGGCTACGGCGCGGGATTCTCGACCGTCTGCCAGTCGCGGGTCGTGAGATACGTGCGGAAGTGCTCGGCGACGCTCGCGACATCGCCCATCGTCTTCGGGTGGCGCAGCTCGTACAGCTGCGGGAACCGTTGCATCGAACGGACGAGCTCCCAGAGTGCGACCGCGTCGTCGTTGGTGGGGGCGGGCACGACGACCGGACCGTAGATCGCGTATCCGCGCTCGAGCACGAGCGTCGGTACGCCATGCGCGCCGTAACCGGCGACGGCTTCCTGGTGTTCCTCGCGGACTTCGGCGAGCGTGGAGTCGTCGGCGACCGCGCGGTCGACGAACGACGGGTCGAACCCGGCGTCCGCGATCACTCCCGCGTGTATTTCAGGCACGTGCGTCTTCAGGCCGTCGAAGAAGAACGCGTTGCCGACGGCCGCGTACCAACGATCGAGCTCGTCGTTGCCGAGCTCGCGGCGGATCAGTGCGCCGACCCGCATCTGCCCGAAGCCGAACGACCACGGGCGTTCCCACGGATGCCGCTTGCCCGCGACGAGGTTGACCTCTTCGAGGGAGAAGAACCTCCACGTGATTGCGAGGTCGCGCTGACGCCGAACCTCTCGGATCCAAAGCGACGTCTGGAAGGCGTAGGGACACATCGGGTCGAAGTAGAAGGTCAGCGACTCGGGCACGTCGCGAGTCTCGCCGATCGCTTGCTGGCTGTACAACGAACGGCGCGCGCGGGGTACCGTGCGCGCATGACCGAGCCGCTGGTACTCCGCCTGGAAGAGGTGTGGAGCGATGTCGCCGAGCTGGGCGACGGCCTCACCGACGACCAATGGATCATGCCGACCGACTGCCCGGGCTGGTCGGTGTTCGACAACGTCGCGCACATGATCGGCACCGAGCGCATGCTGGCAGGGGAGCAACCGTCCACCTCCGACGCGGCGGCGGACGCGCCGCACGTTCGCAACGACATCGGCAAGACGAACGAACACTGGATCGCGACGTATCGCGGGTGGGACGGACCGAAACTGCTCGACGAGTTCCGCGCCGTCACCGCGCGCCGACTCGACGCGCTACGCGCGATGAGCACCCCGCAGTGGGACGCGGAGGGTTTCACCCCCGAAGGCCCGGGTCCGTACCGGCAGTTCATGGCGATTCGCGTCTTTGATTGCTGGTATCACGACCAAGACATCCGCGAGGCGATCGACCGCCCGGGCTTCCTCGAGGGTGCGGCCGCCGACCTCGCGCTCGCGCGCATTCCGATGAAGGGTCTCGGGTACGTCGTGGGAAAGAAGGCCGGCGCCCCGGCCGGGAGCGTTGTGGTGTTCGACGTCAAGGGATCGCCGGAGATCAACGCCGCGATATCGGTGCCACCGGTCGGCCGTGCGGTGTTGCTCGACGACGTGCCGGCCGAGCCGACGGTTCGCATCACGACCGACCGCCGCACGTTCGCGCGTCTCGCGGGTGGACGTTGGACCGGAGTGCACGCCCGCGCCCAGGGGGTCGTGCGCGTCGAGGGCGATGTCCAGCTTGGCGACCTCGTCGTCGACAACATGGCGTTCACGATCTGATGTGGATTCGCAGGATCATCGGGATCGTCCTCCTCGCGCTCGGCGGAGTATG
>JAUZEM010000027.1 GCA_030839005.1 Actinomycetota bacterium
GTGGACGGGGACCTGCTGAACCCGGCTGACACCGTTTCACGAACTGCTGGACCTACCGATACCGCTTCAAGCATCGAGTTCGGGAGCCACCGCATAGGGGGCTCCCGAACTCGCGCCGAGGTAGCGCGAACCGTACGGCGTCGTGGAACGTCCAACGGGTGGCGTTGGTACTCAGGTCAACAGGAGGCGATATGAAACGGCCTCGGAGGGTGCTACTCGCGGCGACCATCGTCGTCGCGATGGTTACCGTGGTCGGAGTTGCCGTCGCCAAGAACAGCGCGCCGTCGACATCAAAGGTCAAGGTGGGGCCGGGCCGCGTGCCGATAGGTGGTGCTCCAGCTGATACGACCTCGCCGCCGGCGGCACATAACACCCCGTCCAGCCCGAATTTCTGGACGCCGGACCGGATGGCCCATGCCCAGCCCGACCCGAACGGGTCTGCCCGGTCGGCTGGGCCGTCGGGGCCGACCACGTCCAACCCGGCGCCGGGACAGACAGCGGGAGGCTCGCCCCCGTCACGCTGACCCGACTCGTGACGTGAGCCGGAGATTCGTTGGCGATGTTGGGCCAGCGTGTCGAGAATTTCGTCGGCGGTTCTGTGCCACACGGACGGGCGCATTCTCGCCCAGCTCGCGGCCGCGTCGCGTAGGTCATGTTCGAGCGCAGTGACAGTCGCGCCGGGTCTGAGGCGGAGCGCTGGTTGTGCGATGTCTGCAGGGACGCGTCGGGAGCGCGGAATGGCAGATGGGGCGCGGGTTTGGGTCAGCTTCCTCGTGCGCGGTTCAAAGCGTCGAGTGCGCCGCGTTGATAGTGCCCGCACGCGTCGGTGGGAACTTGGTAGGCGTTGACGCTGTTCTTCAAAGCCATGCTTCCAGTCTGCCATTGCCCCTGCTGAACGGCCAGAACCGACCCGGTCGCCGGCCGTGTCGACGTCGGACCCTGCGCGCCTACGCTCTCGGCGTCACGTCGCGCTCAGGCGCCGGCGGCCGGGATGCATGGTCGAGCGTGTGAGCTGAGAGAGGACAACAAGGTCGGTCGTGCGCGTCATGGTGACCGGTGGTACGGGGTTTATCGGTGCGCATACGGTGCGGGCGTTGCTCGACGCCGGTCACGAGGTGCGTCTGCTGGTCCGGGATCCGGCATTGCTCGAGGCAGTGTTGCGGCCGCTCGGCGTGGATGACGTGGATCGCGTTGTCGGCGACGCGCGCGACGCCGACAAGGTCTCCCGGGTCTTGGTGGGCTGCGACGCCGCGGTCCATGCCGCGGCGGTCGTCGCGATGGATCAGCGGCGTGCCGAGCAGGTGACGGCAACAAATTTGGCGGCGACGCAGTGTGTCTTGGACGGGGCGCGCCGAGCCGGTTTGGATCCCATCGTGTACGTGTCGAGTGTGAGTGCGCTCGCGCCGAGCGCCGGCGCGATTCGACCCTACAGTCCGGTCGCGGCGCCGCAGGGCGCGTACGCACGGTCGAAGGCTGCGGCGGAGCGGTACGCGCGGGGCTTGCAGGCCGAGGGGGTACCGGTCGCGATCACGTACCCCGCGATGGTCCTCGGGCCGCCGGCCGGCAGCCGCCGCAGCTCCGACGCCGGCGACTTCTTTGTCACGGTGCTCAAGCACGGTGCTGCGGTCGGGATGCGGGGCGCATGGTCGGTCGTTGACGTGCGCGACGTTGCCGCGGTGCACGCGGCGCTGGTACGGCCCGGTGCGGGTCCTCGCCGTTACACCGTGGGCGGCTCCTTCCTCGAATACCGCGACGCGCTCACCATGATCGAACAGATCACGGGCCGCCGGCTGCGCCGCATCGACGTGCCGGTCGCGCCGTTGCGCGCTCTCGCTTGGGTCGCGGAGGCGATCGGTCGTGTGGTCCCGTTGTCCAGCTACCTGACACCGGAGGCGTTGTCGTCGGTGGTGGACGCGGTACCGGTCGACGACTCACGCACGACCACCGAGCTCGGTGTGCGTTTCCGTGATCCCGCGGTGACGCTGGCGTCGACGATACGAGGGCTGTACGAGACCGGAGAACTGTCCGCCGGGCAGGTGGGCACGCTCGCATCGCCGATGCCCGGGAGGTCACACGCGTGAGCGAGCCGTGGTCTGCGCTGATCCGCGTCGTGCCGCGCGCCACCGTGTACGCAGCCCGCGCGGCGCGGCCGATGCCGGGGCATCCCGTCCCCGGGCTTCGGCGATCGCCGTGGACGTGGGCTCAAGTGTTGGTGGACGATGCGGTGGTGACGGTCGCGCACGTGCGCGGACGCGATGAGTCCCACGACCTCGCCCGTCTCGAAGCGGACGCACGCGACGCGGTCGAGGTGCTGACGCGTGCGGGAGCGTTCGCGGACCGTTCGGTGTTGTTTCCGATTCCTCCGCCCGTCGCCGAGGTCCGGCTCACCAGCCGCCACCGGTATGGCCGACGGTTCGAGCATGTGTCCTTCGCCAGTGAATGGAGGCCGCCGCCCGGTCTACCCCGCGCGGATAACTGGCTCGGCGTCCAAGGCGCCGAGGCCGCGCACGCATTCGTGCTCCGGCACAAGAGCCCACGACCATGGATCGTCGCGCTCCACGGATACGGCACCGGTGAACCGTACGACCTGTGGTGGATGGGGTCGCTCGCCGCGCACCACCAGCTCGGCGTGAATGTGATGAACGTGATCCTGCCCCGCCATGGTCCCCGCGGCCGCGTGGCTATCACCGACCGCTTCCCCGGTATCGACCCGATCGTGAACGTGTACGGATTCTCGCAGGCGATCTGGGACATACGGCGAGCGATGACCTGGGCGCGCCAACAAAGCGACACTCCGATCGGCGTGTACGGCATCTCGCTCGGGGCTTACGTCGCCTCGCTTCTCGCCGGCGTCGAACCCGGTTTGGCGTGCGTCGTCGCCGGGATCCCGGTCGTCGACTTCGGTCAGCTCATCAGCCGCCACGTCGCGCGCTACGAAGGCGACGACCACGCGCTCGTGCGCGCGGTCCGTAACGACGCGGCCGTTCGCCTGAACCGGCTGGTCTCGCCGGTGGCCTACGCGCCCCTCGTACCGCACGAAGGCCGGTTCATGTACGCAGCGGTTGGTGATCGTATGGCCACACCCAACCAGGCCGTCGCGTTGTGGCGACACTGGGACGCGCCCGAAACCCTCTGGGTGCAAGGCTCGCACATCGGCGCACCGATGGCGCGTGGAACACGGCGGTTCGTGTTCGACGCGCTCAGGTCGCGCGGCATCGCGGCACCCTAGCGACCGGCCGCCTTCGAGAGCTCGCGGTGGGTGTCTTCGACGGCGTGTGCCATGTCCTGCAGGCGCGGTGCCAGCTCGCGGCATGCGATGAAACCCCAGTCGATCCGATCGATGTAGCTGAGCACGGTGATGTTCAACCCGGCGCCTTCGATCGGCGGTCCGAGCGGCAGCATCGACACCAGGCGGGCTCCGGCCAGGTAAAGCGGGAACGGCGGCCCCGGCACGTTGGAGATGACCAGGTTGACCGGGACCGGTCCCCGGCTCGCGAGCCCGGCCAGCAGCCGACTCGCCAACCCGAAGCTGCGCGGACCGGCGAGCTCGCCGAGCTCGAGGAGGGTGCGCGCGCCGATCGCGTGGTGCTCCGCCTTCGCGCCCTTGGTCGCATCTCGGATGTGCGCGATCTGCGCCTCGACATCGTCGAGGTGCGTCGGCAACGACACGAACATCGCCGAGACCTTGTTCGCGCTGTTGATGTCGGCGGTCTCGTCGCTGCGCACCGAGACCGGGCACGCCACGAGCAACGGCCGGTCCGGCAAGGCATCGAGACGCTGCAGATACCGCCGCAGCGCGCCCGTCGCCGTCGCCAGCACGATGTCGTTCACCGTGCAACCGAACGCGTTCTTCATCGACTTCACCTCGTCGAGGGAAACCGACGCGAACGCGACCCTCCGGTGCGGGGTCAACGGCGCGTTCCACGGCGTGCGAGGCGTGTTGAACGGTGTACCACCCGAAGGCCGGCTCGAGTCGCGGCGAACACGCACGACGCCGACCGCGGCCCG
>JAUZEM010000034.1 GCA_030839005.1 Actinomycetota bacterium
GCAGCTTGAGCGTCACAGCAATCGGCGTGAACACCACAAGCTCGACCGTACCGAGCACCAAGAAGGTGAGCCCACGAGTAACCGCGTGCTGCAGCGAGTCAGTGACGCGATCGGCGATACGCGCGAACGCGGGCGAGATGATCGAGGCGATCGTGACCACGAGGACACCGATCGCGATTGCCACCGCGATGGTCCGGTGGCCGCGGATCCAAAGGAACGCGGCGACGCCGATCGCGACGAAGAGGCGCGCGAGGTACGCGCGTCGCCCTGAGGCGGGAGGACGCTCTGGCGGCTGGGGCAGCTGCTCCCAGTGCCATCGCGAGGTAGCCGGCCTGGATACTTCACGCCGGGTAGTGGCGGACATGGCCTCAGAACAGGGGATACAGCGCGTAAGGAGCGGCCGCGTGACCGACGGCAATAAGCAGCAACGCGAACGCGAGTAACAGTACCAAAGGCGGTACCCACCACGTTCGGTTCACGCGCGCATATGAGGCGAACTCACCGGTCAACCGCATCAGGTACCGAGCGCGAGACACGACCGCAACGTAGCACTATCGGAACTCAGCGGTATGTCGCATTCTCGGTCGCGGCCCGGGGATCGGTGAACGGTGGCGGAACTCTTTCGCGGCCGGGGGTGCTTCGAGGAGCGGTCCGATCGACAACATTGGACGCAGCTGCGAAGGATGTCGGGAATGTCGCGCTCGCCCGGGCTGCGACCATGCGCCAAGAGGAACACCGCCGCACCCGCGCCGACGCATCGACCAGACGCTGTCGACCGTCCAGGACGTGATGCGAAACCACCACCTTGGTTCGACCGGTAATCTCCCGTCGCTTGACGGCAGGTGCTCACACGTGACAGAGGCCGACCCCGGAGACTCCGCGCTGGCGCGATGGAGCCTTCCGTCGAACCGGGTACGCAACGTCGTTTGCATCGGCGATTCGGTGACGTATGACCGCGCCATGCTCAAAACCGGCATCAGTCGCAATTGGGTGGAGCAGCTGGCGACTGCGCTCGACGACGTTACGGGCGCGAGACCGGGAGACGGATTTCGCGGGATGTGGCGCGACGAATGGAAGCAACGCGGCGAGTGGACGCAGGTCACCGCGAAAGATGCGTTCGACGTCGCGCCGTTTCGGCAAGGCTATTTCAGCTCCGGGCAAATCGCCGACGACGTCGTGTGGACGAAGCCCGCGTCGATGACTGCTGCTGCGTTCGACCTCTACTGGTTCCAGATGCCGGGCATCGGAGATTGGCAGTACCGGGTCGATGACGACCAGTGGCGAAACGTCGGCGCACCGGCCGGAACTGGCGAGAACAAGCTGCACCGGTTGTTCGTCAGGCAGCACGTACGGAGTCGGGTCGAGATCCGGGGACACGACGGGAACAACCCGTGCGTCGCGTCGATCGTCGGCATCAGTCCGTATTCGATGAGTTCGCAGGCGTCGGCGGGCACGCTGGTCCACAATCTCGGGCACGCGCACCAGATGCTTGCTGCATTTTGCCGACCGTCGGCCGGCGATCCGCTCGCCCTGCTCGACGATATTCGCCCGGACTTGGTCACCGTGCTGTTCACGAACGATGTGCGCCTGCACGACCCGGAACGCTTCGGGAAAACGCTGCAGCGCCTCATCGAGCGGGTCGCCTCTTACGCTGATGTCTTGCTCATCAGCCCTTACGAGCAGCGACCGTCCCGAAGCGTGAGCGACGCGGTCACGACATCGGGATCCGACGTCGTGACATCTCCGAGCGCGCTGTTCCTCGCCAGCGACTCGAGAGCCGGCATACGCGGCACGAACATACGTGACGGCTCGCGCATCGCCTCCGTGCGATCGCGCCAGGTCGCAACCATGACGGCCGCCGCGACCGGGTCGTGCGCGACCGGCGCGCTGACGATCGAGGGACCTCGCGACTCGACGACGCAAGCGGAGTATCGAGCGGAGACGCGGCACGTCGCGGCCGGCATGGGTTGTGCGCTCATCGACTTGTACGAGGCATGGGCGCAGACGGCCGGTACCGGCTGGGATGCCTGCTACGCCGCGGGTCTCATGGACGACGGTCTGCACCCGACGCAACTCGGTCACGACGACATCGCGTCGCGCGTGCACGGCGTGCTCGGACTGCCCTCCGCGTGATTTCGTCACCGCTAAGCTCCGCGACGATGCGAGAAACGATGTCGGTGGAGCGCCGACGACGCCACAACATGCGCGTCGGCAAGCGGATGACATGGTTGGGTGTCGCGTACGAACGGCTCTGTCTCCCGCTCACGATCTTCTTCTTGTTCGCGAACCCGCAATTCCGTCCGAAATATCGAATGACGTGGCGCAAGAAGTTCGAGTTGGGCTTCCGGCTCTACCGAAACTCGCGGCACATCCGGACCGGCATCTCGTACAAGGCACACCTCGCGATGGCCGCCAAGCTGTTCGAGATCTCGCCGTCGGTCAAGGGAGTCGTCGTCGAATGCGGCAGTTGGCTCGGAGGAACGACAACGAACTTGAGCATCATCTGCGACGTCGTCGGCCGCGACCTCATCGTCTACGACTCGTTCGAGGGCATGCCGGTGCCGGCCGCCGG
>JAUZEM010000059.1 GCA_030839005.1 Actinomycetota bacterium
GCAACGGCCTTCGCCTCACCCCGCTCGATTGCGGTCGCCGCCTTCACGAAGAGATCGCGTACGAGTGCGGCCTTCGACGGGTTCCAGGCGGCGGGACCGGTCGCCTTCGAGTCCCCGATGGTGAGGAGGTAGAGCAGCCGGAGTCGTTCCGCATCACCGGCGCAGGCCGCCGCGACGTTGTCGGCGACGGTGGCGTCCGACAGATCGCGCCGGGTCGCGACCTCGGCCATGAGGAGATGGTTGCGAACGAGCCAGGGCACGATCTCGCGGGCTTCGCTGTCGAAACCCATGCGGCGAACGATCCGATCAGCTGTCTCCTCGCCGACTTCCGAATGATCGCCGGGCATGCCTTTCGCGAGGTCGTGCAACAGCGCGCCGAGCAATAGCAGCTCCGGGCGGCGGCAGGCACGCGCGACCACGGCGTCGACATCTACCTCGCGACCGGACGGGTGCCGCACCTCGCCGGCATCGAGAAGGCGCGCGCACTGCGCGACCGCTTCGAGCAGATGACGATCGACGGTGTAGCGGTGGTACGCGTTGCGCTGCGGCCGCGACCGAACGTGTCCCCATTCGGGCAGGAGCCGGACCAGCACGCCCTCGTGGTCGAGCGCCTCGAATACCGGCACCGCGTGCGCTCCCGAACGGAGGAGACGAACGAAGCCCGCGCGTTGCCACACGTCCCAGGTCGGCTCGCCCGTGGCCCGCAGCCGCGTCAACGAGGTCCGGTCGAACGGCACCGCGTGCTCGGCCGCGGCGCACGCGGCGTCGAGCATTCGCAACGGAGGTACCGACCCGTCGGGATCGGTATCGACGTGCACGCGTCCCTTGCCCAACCAGACGCCCTCGGCAAGTGCTTGGTCGACCTGCGCGCCCTTCGCGCCCGGGCGGTCGAGCAGGTCACGCACGCGCGACCACACGTCGCCTGCTATCCATGCGATCTCGCGCGCCGCGCGCGCGAGATCGTGAACGAGCGAGTCAGCCGACTCGAAGTCGAGCTGCGCGGCGACCGCGTCCTGTTCCTGCAGGGCGACCCGGTCGGAGCGCGAGGTGGTGACCCGCTGGAGCGCGACCCGGATGTCGAGCAACAGCTCGCGCCCGGTCTCGACCCTGGCCAGGTCGTCCGCCGTCAGGAGGTCGAGGTCGAGCAGCGTCGCGCAACCGCCCGGCGCGCCCAGCGCCCAACCGCCCCACTCGAATGCCTGCACGTCGCGCAGGCCCCCGGCGCCCTCCTTGAGGTCGGGTTCGAGCATTTCGGCGATCGCGCCGGGCCGTTGCCGCCGAAGTTCCGCGGTATGGGCGAGCACGGGCAGGACGCGCGCGCGGCGACGGGCCGCGAGCTGGCGCGCCTTGCGTTCGAGCTCGATGGGGAGATCGCTTGCGCCCGCGATGACTCGAACGTCGAGTAACGCCGTCAGCGCGTCGAGGTCGTCGGCGGCAAGCGCGATCGATTCCTTGATCGTGCGGGCACCGTGGCCGGTGACGAAGCCCGCGTCCCAGAGCGGATACCACAGCTGCTCGGTGGCCGATCGCACCGTGTCGGCGCTGTGGCGACCGCGCAGGTTGTGCACCAGCAGGACGTCGATATCGGAGCCCGGACAGAGCTCGCGGCGCGCGTACGAACCGAGGCCCACGAGCGCGACCTCGCCGGATCCGTCGAGGTCTCCGAAGGCTTCGACGAGTGCCGCATCGACCGCGTCGGCGAGCGCGGCGCCGAACCCGCGGCCCCGCAATGCCAGGTCGGCGAGCAGCGCCGCGCGCGCGTCGCGCAACCGCCCGGAGATGAGTTCCGAACTCGAGCTAGAGCGCGTCAGAGCCCGCTTCCCCGGTCCGGATGCGGACCAGCCCCTCGACGGGAACGATCCACACTTTCCCATCGCCGATCTTGCCGGTGCGAGCAGCTTCCACGATCTTCTCCGCGACGCGCGGGGCGTCGTCGTCGTCGACGAGTATCTCGAGCCTCACCTTCGGCACGAAGTCGACCGTGTACTCGGCGCCGCGGTACACCTCGGTGTGCCCTCGCTGCCGGCCGAAGCCTTGCACCTCGGTCATCGTCAGCCCTTGCACGCCGAAGTCCTGCACGGCCGACTTGACGTCATCGAGCTTGAACGGCTTGACGATGGCTACGACGAGTTTCACGCGTCACTCCTTTGCCCGCTCACGCGGATCCCTCGGTTCGGCGGCCATCGGAGCCCGGCGGCTCGGCGCGATTCCCGAGGCGTACAGCCGAGAAGGCTGTGACCTCGTCCGAGCCTGACAGGAAGCTGTTTCCCGGCCGAGACTCGATTGTTACACCTCTGTTTCATACGGTGCCTCCCGAGAGGCCCGCGTCGCCGACCGCCCGAACCCTAAGCACGTGCGCCTTGCCGAGACCCCACGCGAGCAGCGCCCCGCCGAGCTGGTCGTCGCCGAGCTCGGCGGGGTTCTTGAGGACGATGCCGTACGGATCGTCGGGAAAGGCCCGAGTCTCGAACGGGTCGCGCACGACTGCCGGTACCCCGGCCGCGCGCAACACCTCGCTCGCCTCCCGGAAGAGCGACCGAATGATCTCCAGTGGCGTGGCGCGCTGGGCGGCGGGATCGAGCGCGAACAGCAACCGCAGCTCGGCTTCGACGCGGGTGGCCGCCCGCTCGCCGGCGACGGTCGCGGCCGCGATCGCGCCGGCCCGGCTGTCCCCGTCGAGCTTTCCCCAGGCGTCGATCAGCGCGGTCACCGAGCGCACCACCCACGCCGGGCCCAAGCGCCCCACACCGTCGATCAGCACCGCGGCGCCCTGCGTCATGAGCGCGTAGCCGTCGGCCTCGGCACCCGACAGTGCCGGCGCCCGGTGGTCGTCAGGGGCCGGCATCGACCAACATCGTCACGTGCGGCTCCGAGCCTTGTCCGTCTTCGAGCGAATCGTCTACCACTGCGCGTGCGTCGATCCGCGGGATCCCGCCCACCCGGTGCTGGAGGTCGATGCGCTGCTGCGGGAGGGTGACGCCGACGGTCCATTGCTCGTCGCGGTCGCCGACTTCAAACGCATCATCGGCTTCGAGGCGACGAACGCGTGCATCGGCGAATTCCGTCGGGCCGGCCGGACCGAGACGTACGACGGCGTCGAGTACGTGACGTTCGCGGTGTGGGAGGTAGCTGCACCGTGAAGCCTCCCGTCGAGCGAAATCCTCAACCGGCGACGACGTCGCCTTCCATGCGATTGACAGTGCACCCCTGCTCCTCGAGATACGCGATCGCCTTGCCGCGCGCGTCGTGCGGTCCCGCGAGCTCGAGGATCACCCAGGCCGAATGAGCCTCGACGTTCGCGCGCCGAATGCTCGGCACGACGTCGAAGCGCTTGATCACCTCGTAGATCATCGGTCGCTCGACGAGCTCTTCCGGGATCGACACGAAGAGCCGGATCGCGTCGCCGTGCGGAGTCATCGCGCCTCGTCCTCCGCGCGCAGCCCCACGCGGGCACACGCATCGGCCGGTTCGAGGACGAGCCCCGTGAAGAACGGCCCGAACTCCGCGTAGCGGGCCGACACCGGGTCGAAGCGCATCTCGTAGACGATTTCCTTCAGCGCGGCCGGGTCGTCGGCCAACAGCGTGACACCCCATTCCCAATCGTCGATCCCCGTCGAGCCGGTAATGAGCTGCAGCACGCGGCCGGCGTAGGTTCGCCCGACCCGAGCGTGGCCGGCCATGAGCTCCTTGCGTTCGTCGAAGGGCAGCTCGAACCAATTCGCGTGGGTCGAGCGACGCTTCGACATCGGATAGAAACAGCAGCACTGCTTCATGGGAAGACGCGGGTGCACCCGATTCTCGCGGTAGTGCTCGATGCGATCACGCCACGCACGGAGACCCGCTTCGAGCTCGTCTCCCGACACGCCTTCCTCGCGCTCGAGGCGCGCCCGCTCGTCGTCCTCGGTTGCGCCGTACTCCGATTGCTCGGTGAGCGAAACGTAGGAGTAGACCGGTACGAGGGGTGCCGCCAGGAGCTCGGCCTGGAAGCGTTGCAGCCGTGCGAGATCGGGGCCGAGCGTGATCACGCCCAGGTCGGCCTTGTGACCGAGCATCGCGATGGCCAGCGCCTGGTGCCCGTCGGCCTCGAGCGCGGCGAACGCGTCGCGGACGTGCTTTCCGGCGCCCGCATCTCGCTCCGCGCGCTCGCGATCGACCCGGTAATACAGGTGCAGAACACCCCATCCGACCGAAGGAGTCACGCCTTCCACGAAATCGAGCGTACCCGCGACCACCTCGACCACTCGCCCGCGGAGGCACACTCACCCGGTCGACGTGCCGCTCCCGAGCGTGCTGTAGGGCCGCGTTTGTGACGGCGGTGGCGCCGTCACGCGAACGGGGGTGCCGAACGAGTAGAAGTCACCCTGGATTCGAATCATCGCGTCGGGCCCGAGGCCGTCGAGCCCGCCGGCGTCCGCTTGCGACGAGAGTGGGACGGACACCACGTCGCGCCGGACCCGTCCGGCGCGGTCGATCCACACGTCGAGCGCAATCGGCCGATCGCCGCTCACCCATCCGAGTTGCGCCAGCTTGGCGCGCAGCGCCGCCTCTCGGCTGCCTCCCGCCGCGTCCGGTCTCGGGTCGATCGTCGTCGCGTAGTGCGTCGACGGCTCGCCGCGCACGGACTCCTTGCCGACGATGCGGATGTCGTCGGACGCGGCGGCGACGAACGCGAGCTGGCCGGCGGGATCCACCTGCGACGGTGACAGCGCGGACGGATCGGCGCCGCCCTCCTGCTTCGGGTCGAGACTGAGCCACCTGACCAAGGGGGGCAGGGCGGCCGCCCGCAGGATCCCGGCCGGCATCTTGGTGTACACGACCCCGCCTACGGTCCGCTCCTCGACGGTCCCGCC
>JAUZEM010000081.1 GCA_030839005.1 Actinomycetota bacterium
TGAAGTACTCGAGCACGGACAGGCCTTCACGGAAGTTGCTCTTGATCGGCCGCGGGATGATCTCACCGCGCGGGTTCGCGACGAGACCGCGCATACCGGCGATCTGACGCACCTGCATGATGTTTCCTCGGGCGCCCGAACCGACCATCATGTCGATGGGGTTGAACGGCGTCGACTGCATGAGTTCCTGCATGGCCCGCGTGACCTGGTTGGTCGCGTCGGTCCAGATCTCGATCTCCTGCTGACGGCGCTCGTCGTCGGTGATGATGCCGCGCTCGTACTGGCTCTCGACCTTCGCGGCCTCGCCCTCGAATTTCTCGAGCAGACCGGCCTTGGCCGGCGGCGTGGTGACGTCGGAGACCGAGATCGTCAGGCCCGAGCGCGTCGACCACTCGTAGCCGAGGGTCTTCATCAGGTCGAGACTGTTGGCGACGACGGCCTTGTCGTATTCGACGACGAGCTTGCCGACCACCTCGGTGATGTCGCGCTTGCGCATCGGCGTGTCGACGAACGGGAAGTCGTCGGGGAACGCGCTGTTCAGGAGCAGCCGACCGAGCGAGGTCTCGACGAGCACTTCGCTCGAGCCGTTACTCCCATACTCACGCAGCACCATGCTGCGCGGAGTGCCGTCCTCGGACGGACGCTCGAAGTGCTCGGGCGCGAACTTCCCGACCGGCATGCGCACCTTGATCTTGGCGTGCAACGCGATCGTCTCGCCGTCGCCGCCGAAGCGCTCCTCGTACGCGGCGAACGCCTCGTCCATCGAGCGGAACACCCGGCCTTCGCCCGCCAACCCGGTCAACACCTCCGACAGGTAGTAGAGGCCGATGATCATGTCCTGGCTGGGCACCGCGATCGGCCGCCCCGACGCGGGCGACAAGATGTTGTGCGCGGCGAGCATCAGCATGCGCGCCTCGGCCTGCGCCTCCGCGGAGAGCGGGAGGTGGACGGCCATCTGGTCGCCGTCGAAGTCGGCGTTGAACGCGGCGCAGACGAGCGGGTGGATCTGGATGGCCTTGCCCTCGACCAGCACGGGCTCGAACGCCTGGATTCCGAGGCGGTGCAGCGTTGGGGCACGGTTCAAGAAGACGGGATGCTCCTTGATGACCTCTTCGAGCACGTCCCACACCTGCGGGCGGGCGCGCTCGACCATGCGCTTGGCCGACTTGATGTTCTGCGCGTACTCGAGGTCGACGAGGCGCTTCATCACGAACGGCTTGAACAGCTCGAGCGCCATCTGCTTCGGCAGACCGCACTGCTGGAGCCGCAGTTGCGGACCCACGACGATGACCGAACGACCGGAGTAGTCGACGCGCTTACCGAGCAGGTTCTGGCGGAACCGGCCCTGCTTGCCCTTCAGCATGTCGGACAGCGACTTCAGCGCTCGATTGCCCGGACCCGTGACCGGTCGGCCGCGCCGGCCGTTGTCGAAGAGCGCGTCGACGGCCTCCTGCAGCATGCGCTTCTCGTTGTTGATGATGATCTCGGGTGCGCCGAGGTCGAGAAGCCGCTTCAACCGGTTGTTGCGGTTGATCACCCGCCGGTAGAGGTCGTTGAGATCGGACGTCGCGAAGCGCCCGCCGTCGAGCTGCACCATCGGCCGCAGGTCGGGCGGGATGACCGGCACGACATCGAGGATCATGCCCAACGGCGAGTTGATCGCCCGGCCGTTGTTGTCCCGCCGATTGAACGCGGAGACAACCTTCAACCGCTTGATCGCCTTCGCCTTGCGCTGTCCCTTGGCGGTGGCGATCGTCTCCTTCAGCTCGACCTCGACCTCGTCGAGGTCGAGCCGGGAGACGAGATCCTTGACGGCCTCGGCTCCCATGCCACCCGCGAAGTAGTCGTGATAACGGTCGACCAGCTCGCGCCACACCCGCTCGTCGTCGGTGAGCTGCTTCGGCTTCATCGCCTTCAGCGTGTCCCAGACCTGGCGAAGCTGGCCGATCTCCTCCTCGTAGCGGAGACGGATGTCCTCGAAGTCCTTGTTCTTCGCCTTCTCCGCGCGCTCGATCTCGTTCTTCTTCGCGTTGCGGCCTTCGAGCTCCTCGAGCTCGGCGATATACGCCTCGTCGCGCTCGCGCAGCTTCACCTCGCGCTCGCGCTCGACGTCGCCGATCTCCGCCTTCATCTCGGCTTCGAGCGAAGGGAGGTCCTTGTGCAACCGCTCCACATCGACCCAGGTGATGAGGTGCGCGGCGAAGTAGATGACCTTCTCGAGGCTCTTCGGGGCAATGTCGAGCAGATAGCCGAGCCGGCTCGGGACGCCCTTGAAGTACCAGATGTGCGTGACGGGCGCCGCGAGTTGGATGTGGCCCATGCGCTCGCGCCGCACCTTCGACCGCGTGACCTCGACGCCGCAACGCTCGCAGATGATGCCCTTGAAGCGCACCCGCTTGTACTTCCCGCAGTAGCACTCCCAGTCCTTCGTCGGACCGAAGATCTTCTCGCAGAAGAGCCCGTCCTTCTCCGGCTTGAGCGTGCGGTAGTTGATCGTCTCCGGCTTCTTCACCTCGCCGTTCGACCAGGTGAGGATGTCACCTGCCGTTGCGAGATTGATCGTGAGACGGCGACTCGAATTGACGTCGAAAACGGTACCCATGATCAGAACCTCGCTCTCGCGCTCGCCGCGTCTTCCTCGTCCGTACCGCGTTCAGGCCTCGACAGGTCGATGCCGAGCGACTCAGTCGTGCGGAATGCGTCCTCGTCGAGCTCGCGGATCTCGATTTCCTGGCCGTTCTCGTCGATCACCCGAACGTTGAGGCACAACGCCTGCATCTCCTTGATGAGAACCTTGAAGCTCTCGGGGATACCGGGTTCGGGGATGTTCTCGCCCTTGACGATCGCCTCGTACACCTTCACGCGCCCGAGCACGTCGTCGGACTTGATGGTCAGGATCTCCTGGAGCGCGTACGCCGCGCCGTAGGCCTCGAGTGCCCACACCTCCATCTCACCGAATCGCTGGCCGCCGAACTGCGCCTTACCGCCGAGCGGCTGCTGCGTGATCATCGAGTACGGACCCGTCGACCGCGCGTGGATCTTGTCGTCGACGAGGTGCGAGAGCTTCAGGATGTACATGTAGCCGACGGTCACCGGCCGGTCGAACGGCTGGCCGGTGCGGCCGTCCGTCAACGTGACCTTGCCGTCGGTGCCGATGAGCTTCTGGCCGTCGGCACCGTCGGGATTGAGCCGCTCGAACAACTCGCGGATCGTCCCCGTCGGGCCGGCCTGGTCCACCTCGTCCCAGTGCGCGCCGTCGAACACAGGGCTCGAGATCCACACGGCCGGCTCCGTGCGGGTGCGCGTCTTGTTCATCTCGGCGGGACGCTTTTGGTCTTCGGTCCATCCGTGCCGCGCCGCGTAGCCGAGGTGCGCTTCGAGCACCTGTCCGACGTTCATACGGCTCGGAACACCCAGTGGGTTGAGCACGATGTCGACCGGCGTACCGTCGGCCAGATACGGCATGTCCTCGATCGGGAGGATCTTCGAGATCACACCCTTGTTGCCGTGGCGGCCGGCGAGCTTGTCGCCCTCGCTGATCTTGCGCTTCTGCGCGACGTACACGCGCACGAGCTGATTCACTCCGGGCGGCAGCTCGTGACCGTCGTCGCGGCTGAACACGCGCACGTCGATGACCTTGCCGGTCTCGCCGTGCGGAACCTTCAAGCTCGTGTCGCGCACTTCACGCGCCTTCTCACCGAAGATCGCGCGCAGCAGGCGCTCCTCGGGCGTCAGCTCCGTCTCGCCCTTGGGAGTCACCTTGCCGACCAGGATGTCGCCGGCGCCGACCTCGGCACCGATACGTATGATGCCGCGCTCGTCGAGGTCCTTCAGGATGTCCTCGCTGAGGTTCGGGATATCGCGTGTGATCTCCTCGGCACCGAGCTTCGTGTCGCGCGCATCGATCTCGTGCTCCTCGATGTGGATCGACGTGAGCACGTCGTCCTTCACGAGGCGCTCCGAGAGCACGATCGCGTCCTCG
>JAUZEM010000090.1 GCA_030839005.1 Actinomycetota bacterium
GCAGGATCGGGAACAGCTCGAGCACGTGCTGGGTCGCGAGGTCGACGCGCGCCTTGTCCTTGCGGTGCACCCATCCCGCGAGGCGGAGGTGCTCGGCGACGGTCAGCGTCGGGAACACGCCCTGGCCGCCGGGTACGACGATCACGCCGCGCTCCGCGACCTCGTTCGGCGGCGCGTAGGTCATGTCGCGTCCATCGAACACGACCGCACCGTTCGTCGCCTCGACGAGGCCGGAGATCGCCTTGATCAGTGTCGACTTGCCTGCGCCGTTCGTGCCGAGCAACGCGACGATCTCGCCCTTCTCCATGAAGAACGCCGTTTCCGCGATGGTGAGCGCGAGGTTGACCGACTGCTCGACGAGCACGATCGTCGTCCCCTGCGCGGCCATGTCGCGCACGAGCGGCAGCAGTTGCTCGACGATCGCGGGTGCGAGGCCGAGTGACAGCTCGTCGATCATCAAGAGCCGCGGCTGCTCGATGAACGCCATGCCCAGCGCGAGCATCTGCTGTTGGCCACCGGAGAGATTGCCGGCGGGCTGTGCGAGGCGCTCGCGCAGGATCGGGAACAGCTCGAGCACGTGCTGGGTCGCGAGGTCGACGCGCGCTCTGTCCTTGCGGTGCACCCATCCCGCGAGCCGGAGGTGCTCGGCGACGGTCAGGGTGGGGAACACTCCCTGGCCGCCGGGAACGACGATTACTCCCCGCTCCGCGACCTCGTTCGGCGGGGCGTAGGTCATGTCGCGTCCGTCGAACACGACCGCGCCGTTCGTCGCCTCGACGAGGCCGGAGATCGCCATGATCAGTGTCGACTTGCCCGCGCCGTTCGTGCCGAGCAGCGCGACGATCTCGCCCTCGTCGACCTCGAAGTCGACGTTGAAGAGCACCTGCACGTTGTCGTAGTGCACGTCGAGGTTGCGCACGACGAGCAGCTTCACGAGCCCCTGGCTGCGCTTCAGCCGCACCTCGGCCTGGGTTGCGGTCGACGTCCACACGCGGCTGATGTCCGACTTCACGAACAGCGACGCCGACGACAGGATCCACGCGCCGATCAGGAAGATCGGCACCATGATGAGGAGGCCGGTCCGGATGCCGTAGGTGTCCGCGAGCCCACCGACGATGTAGAGGATGATGAGCCCGGGAAGGATGAAGAGCGACGCCATCGAGAACCCGAGCGCGCGCACCTTGGGTGGGATCGTCAACGACAGCGTTGCGAAGATGCCGGGAACGAGCAACGCCGACACACCGGTGATCACGATGTGCATGAGGATCGCGAACCACAGCGTGGGCGCGAGCGCGAAGCCGATCCAGGCCCCGGCGATCACGATGCCGAGCACCGAGAGCATGCGCAGGCCGATGCCGGGGTCGCGCAGCATCAGGCGCGACGCGAGCGGGATGCCGAGGGTGATGCCGACGAACTGGGCCGGCTCCGCCAACGCGGTGACGACTCCGCGCGATCCCTCGCCGAGGTGGAACACGTGCTCGTAGTAGATCGACGTGAGTGTGAGGAGTCCGATGATCGACGCCGCGAGGAACGGCAGCGAGTACCAGATCCGGCGCAGGGTCTGGACCTGCCAGAGGATGCGCACCGACTCCGCGAACGACGGCGGGATCTCGTCGGTGCCCACGACGTCGTCGGCGGCTCCGGCGGCGGCGCGTTCGAAGTGGCCGCGTCCCGGTTCGGTGACGCGCAGGCCGAGGTACGCGAACACGAGTGTGGGCGGGACGAACGCGAAGAATGGCACGCGCCAACCCCAGAGCTGCGCGATGCCTCCGCCGACGAGCGGCCCGACGATCGCGCCGACCGCGATGCCCATCCGGTGGAAGCCAAACACCTCCGCCCGTACCTCGGGCGGGTACATGTCGGGAAGCAGGGAGCTGTGTGTGGGTGTGACGACGGCCCGTCCGAGCCCCGAACCGGACCGGGCGAGCACGAGCAACCACACCGAGACCGCGGCGCCGGTGAAGATCCCGAAGATCGCCCACACCGCCGCGCCGATCACGGCAATGCGCATGCGGGGAAGCCGGTCGGCGTAGTAGGCGAGCGGTACTTCGAGCAGGAGCCCGCCGATCAATGTCAGCGCGACGATCGACAAGAAGGCCTGGTTCGACAGGTGGAAGTGGTCGCGGATGTCGGGCGCGAGCACGCCGAACACGTCGCGATCGAGCTCGTCCAAGGCATTGAGGCCGAAGAGCACGACCAGCGGGAACAGCGGGTAGCCCGCAGTGATCTCGTCGAAGTACCGGTGCGGCCCACGCGGCTTGTGCACCGGGAGCTTCCCGATGTGGAAGAGCACCTTGCGGTCCTTCATCGAGGTACTGCTCATCCCCATCATTCGTGGAGCTCCACGAATGCGTCGATCTCGGGTCGTTGCATCGCGTCGGCGACCGCTTCGGCTGCCGGCGCCGGAAGCGGCTCGATGACGCGCGTGTCGGCCAGGAGACTCGGCACGCGGATGCCGCGCCGGCGCGCGTACCAGCGCAGCGCAGCATCGCGGGCGTCGCCCAGCGCGGCGCCGAGCCCGCCGGGCATGAGGAGCAGCACGAGCAGCATTCCCGCGCCGGTGGAGAGGAAGCCCCATTCGGGTGGGAGCCAGTACTGGGCGCCGTACACGTACACCGCGCCGAGCACGGCGCCGCCGATCGAACCGAGTCCACCGACGACCACCATCGCGAACACCTGGAGTCCGGCGGCGGGATCGAAGAGGACGACGCTGATCGACTGTTGCTGGATCTGGAACAGTGCGCCGGCCACGCCGGTGACGAATCCGGAGATGCTGAACGCGAGGAGCAATGTGCGCCGTGTGTTCACGCTGTACGACTCCGCGGCGCGCTCGTTCTCGCGTACGCCGATGAGGATCCGGCCGGTGCGACTCGATCGCAGCCCCCGCGCCGCGTACACGACGATGCCGAGCACGATGAGCGTCATCCAGTAGAAACGCGTCTCGGTCTCGAGGCTCACGAAGTTGTGGCCCGCGATCGACAACACCGACGGCCGGGGAAGTTGATTGCCGTTCTTGTACCAGTCGGGGAGCCAATGCTGTAACGGTGAATAGCCCGCATTCAGCAGGTACTTCGACGTCACGAGCGCGAACGCGAGCGACATGACCGCGAACGTGAGGCCGCGCACCCGGAGTGTCGGCATGCCGATCGCCGCGGTGACCAACGCGCCCACGATCCCGCCGATGAGCATGGCCACAACGGTGCCGCCGATCACCGGATCGGTGAAGTTGGTGCAGAACCATCCCGCGGCCGCGCCCGTGACACCGGCCACGGCCATTTGCCCGAGGCTCACCTGACCGGCCCAGCCCGTGAGCATCACCAGGCCGATCCCGATCATTCCGTAGACGCCCATCGTCGCGATCTGCGAGATGCGGTTCTCGGGTAAGAAGACCGGCACGGCCACGACCGCGGCGAGGACG
>JAUZEM010000153.1 GCA_030839005.1 Actinomycetota bacterium
AGACCGGCGTGAGCGACCGCGACGTGTACCTCTGGACCCTCCCGATGTTCCACTGCAACGGCTGGGGCATGTCGTACGCGGTCACGGGCATGGGCGGAAGGCACATCGTGCTGCGCAAGATCGACGGCGCCGAGATCCTGCGCCGCGTCGAACGCCACGGCGTCACGCTGTTGTGCGGCGCGCCCGCGGTCATGTCGGCGATCCTCGATGCCGCGCAGGAGTGGAAGGGCGCGATCCCGGGACGCGACCGCGTGCGCATGGTCGTGGCCGGTGCACCGCCGCCCACCCGCCTCATCGAGCGCATGGAAGCCGAGCTCGGTTGGGAGTTCATACAGATCTACGGACTCACCGAGACCGCGCCGCTGCTGACCATGTCGCGTGGGCGCGAAGAATGGGACGACCTCGCCGACGCGGAACGCGCGCAGAAGTTGGGCCGCGCCGGCGCGCCCGCGCTCGGTGTGCGCCTGAGCATCAGCGACCAGGGCGAGATACTCGCCCGCTCGAACGTCGTGCTCGAGGGCTACTGGCAACAGCCCGAAGCGACGGCCGACGCGTTGGAAGGCGGTTGGTTCCACACCGGCGACGGCGGCACGATCGACGACGACAACTACCTGACGATCAGCGACCGCAAGAAGGACGTGATCATCTCGGGTGGCGAGAACGTCAGCTCGATCGAGGTCGAGGACTGCCTCTACCAGCATCCGGGCGTCGCCGAGGCGTGCGTGATCGGAGTGCCCGACGAGAAGTGGGGTGAAACCGTGAAGGCGCTGGTCGTGCGGAAACCCGGAACTGACGTGACGTCAGCCGAGCTGATCGCGCACTGTCGTGAGCACCTCACGCACTTCAAGTGCCCCACGTCGGTGGAATTCTGTTCCGAGTTCGCCCGCACGTCGACGGGCAAGCTCCAGAAGTTCAAGATCCGGGCGCCGTACTGGGAGGGCCGGACGCGCCAGGTGAACTGAGGCGAAATTTTCCTCTTCCTAACCCTGCCCACAGGAGACTCACAAGCCGATTCGGGACCGTAGGGGCCTGACTGCCCTTCCTTACTCCGCGCCCGCGTCACCCGCGAGACCCGCGACCCCGTTCCCGCCGCGCGGGCGCGACTCGGTCGTCGCGCCGGCCCGGGTCGTCGCGTGGGTCGGCGTCGTCGGTGCGGCAGTCACCGTCGGGCTCTGGATCCGCCACGGCGGGTTCACGGAGGCGACCGGGCCCGGAGGGCTCGCGACCGCGGTCGGCCAACTCACCGCGTTGCTCGGTACCTACGCCGTGCTCGGGCAGCTGCTGCTGATGTCGCGCATCGTTTGGCTCGAGCGGGCGATCGGCCTCGATCGCCTCGCGGTGTGGCACCGGTGGACCGGATTCGCGACGGTGTGGCTGCTGGTCGGGCATGTCGTCTTCACGACCGTGGGCTACGCGCAAGGCGATCGCATTTCGCTGTGGGCGCAGACGCGTGACTTCGTTTCGCACTATCCCGACGTCCTCATGGCCTGGGTCGGCTTCGCGATGTTCATCGCGGTGGGCGTGACGTCCGTACAGATCGCGAGACGCAAGCTGCAGCGTCAGACGTGGTACTTCATCCATCTGTACGCGTACCTCGCGATCGCCCTCACGTTCGCGCACCAGCTCGCCGTCGGCACCGACTTCAGCAGCGACCGCGCGGCACGCGCGTGGTGGATCGTCCTCTACCTCGCCACGTTCGGCTCGATTCTCTGGTGGCGCGTGATCGAGCCGTGGCGTCTCAATCTTCGCCACGACCTCCGCGTGCATTCCGTGAAACGCGAGGCGGCGGGTGTCGTGTCGATCCAGGTGCGCGGCCGCGATCTCGACCTCATCGACGCGCAGCCCGGCCAGTTCTTCCTGTGGAGGTTCATCACACCGACGGGATGGTTTCAGGCGCATCCGTTCTCGTTGTCGGCTGCGCCGAGGAACAATCGCCTCCGCATCACGGTGAAGAACCTCGGCGACCACTCCGCCCGTCTGCAACGCATCCGACCGGGCGTGCGCGTTCTCGCCGAAGGCCCGTACGGCACGTTCACCGCCGAGCGTCGCACCCGGCGGCGCGTGTTGCTGATCGCAGGCGGCATCGGTATCACTCCCCTGCGCGCCTTGCTGGAAACGTTCGGCCCCGACGACGACGTCGTGTTGCTGTACCGCGTCGCCACGGCCGACGACACAGTCTTCGGCGACGAGCTGCGGCAGTTCGCCGGCGCGCGCAACATACGGATCCATGTGATCGCGGGCAACGAGATCGGCGACGACCGAACCGACCTCCTCGGCGTACCGGCCATGCGGCGCGGCGTCCCCGACATCGCGACCCGCGACTGCTTCGTCTGCGGACCGCCGGCATTGCTCGACGCGCTGAAGCGACGCCTCGCGCTACTCGGCGTTCCTCGACATCAGATCCACTACGAGCGATTTCAGCTCTAGGAGCAGCTGCACGCACATGGACCGATCATGAGACGCGCCGTCCCCGCCGTCATCGCCACCCTCATCGGGCTGGGCGCGCTCGCCTCGTTCAAGTCGACGCCCGGGGTGCCGGGCAAGTCGGCGTCGGCGCTCCACCTCAAGGGGTCGAGCGCGGCCGGCGCGGCACCGCCTCCCGGCACCACGACCACCGCGCCACCCGCGCCCGGCTCGACGCCCGCCACTGGTGGCACGAGCCCCGCCACCGGAACCACACCGACCACCCGTGCCGGCGCGGTCCGCACGGTCGACGGCGACCCCTTCGACAACCGGTACGGCACGGTCCAGGTGCGGGTGGCCCTCCGGGGGACCCAGATCACCGGGATCACCGCCGTCCAGATGCCGTTCGACCGGCAGCGCTCCGCCGAGATCAGCCAGCAGGCGGAACCGCTCCTGCAACAAGAAGCGCTGCAGGCGCAGAGCGCCCAGATCGACATCATCGGCGGCGCGTCCTACACCAGCCAGAGCTACGCGCAGTCGCTGCAGAGCGCGCTCGACAAAGCCGGCCGCTAGTCCGATCGCCTCCCATGCAGTCGGTGCGCCGGGTCGTCGAGCAGTGGGGAACAGTCATCAGCGTCGACGTACGCCGTTCCGCGGACGAGCCGCCGATCGACGAGCGCGCGATCGACACGTGTTTCGCATGGTTCGCACGCGTCGACGACCTCTTCAGCACGTGGCGCCCCGGCACGGAGATCATGCGGATCGCGCGCGGTGAGCTCGCGGTCGAGGAGGCCAACCCCGAAGTACGAACGGTGCTCGCGCTGTGCGAGCAGGTGCGACTCGAGTCCGACGGCGCGTTCGACATCACGTTCGGCGCCCGCGCCAAGGTCGCGCCGCGGCCCGGACTCGCGCCGCTCGACCCCTCCGGCCTCGTGAAGGGCTGGGCCGTAGCGCGCGGTGGCGACCTCCTGCGCGAAGCCGGCGCGTCGAACTTCTTCATCAACGCGGGCGGCGACGTGCTGACGCGGGGACGCGCCAACGGTGAACAGGCCGACCGTGACGGTGCCGGCGGATGGCGCCTTGGGATCCAGCACCCCTGGGTGCGGGATCGGGTCGCGGGCGTCCTCGTGGTCACCGACGCGGCAATCGCGACCTCCGGCCGCTACGAGCGCGGCGACCACGTCCTCGATCCGCGTACGGGCTTGCCGGCGATCGGGCTCGCGTCGGTCACGGTCGTCGGGCCCGACCTCGCGATCGCCGACGCCTACGCGACCGCGGCCGTCGTGCTCGGGCCGCGTGCCGGTATGCGCTGGCTCGCGACGCGTGCCGGATACGAAGGGATGGGCATCACCGACGACCGAGCGGTCCTGCAGACGCCCGGGTTCGACCGCTACCGGGTGTCGTAAGGTGCGCACGTGTTGCTCGGACTTGCTCTCGACGCGTGGTCGAGCGCCGACGTCACGCTCCCGGTCGCGCGCGTGCAGCTGGCGGAACGCCTCGGGTACGACTCCGTCTGGACGGCCGAGGCGTACGGCGCCGACGCGCTGACCCCGCTCGCGTACCTCGCGGCCTCGACGAGCCGGATCAAGCTCGCGACCGGCGTCGTCCAGATCTCCGCCCGCACGCCGGCTGCCACCGCGATGGCGTTCGCGACGCTCGAAGCCCTCGCCGGGCCCGACCGTGTGATCGCAGGCCTCGGCCTGTCGGGCCCGCAGATCGTCGAAGGCTGGTACGGCCAGCCGTGGGCGAAACCGATCGCGCGCACGCGCGACTACGTCGCCATCATGCGCAAGGTCTTCCGACGCGAGGCGCCGGTCGCGCACGAGGGCCGCGCGATCTCTTTGCCCTACGCCGGTGCCGACGCGACCGGTTTGGGCAAACCGCTGCGCTCGATCCTCCATCCCAATCCGTCGCTGCCGATCTATCTCGCCGCCGGTGGTCCCGCGAACGTCGCGCTCGCCGGTGAGGTCGCCGACGGGTGGATCCCCATGGGTCTCTCCCCCGCCAACGCATCCGAGTTCCGCGCCACCTTGGAGAAGGGCGCGGCGCGCTCGGGTCGCGCGCTCGACACGTTCGCGATCCACGCGTCGACCACCGTGCACCTGACCGACGACGTGGCCGCCACGATCGCGGCGATGAAGCCCCGCGTCGCGTTGTACGTCGGCGGGATGGGAGCGCGCGACCACAACTTCCACAAGGATGCGATGGTTCGCCGCGGCTACGCGGAGGCGGCCGAGCGGATCCAGGAGCTGTTTCTCGCGGGCCGGCGCGACGACGCGACGAGCGCCGTTCCCGACGAGTATGTCGACGAGGGTGCGTTGCTCGGCTCCCCCGACCGGATCGCGACGCAATTCGTCCCGTGGACCGAGTGCGGCCTCACCGGTCTGACGATCCACGCCCATCGAGACGATGAGATCGAGCTCATAGCCGACCTCGCCCGGACGTCGAGACACGAACGTCAAGACAAGGGAGCACGACGTGACGAATGACAGCAATGAATCGCCCGTCGAGCTCATCGCGGTCGACGGCCCGGCGCCCGGCGTCCGCCGCATCACTCTCAACCGTCCCGAGAAGCGCAACGCGATCAACAACCGCATGCGGGCCGAGCTGTTCGCGACGCTCGAAGCCGCCGACCTCGACGACGCGGTCCACGTCACGATCGTTCGGGGCGCGGGCACCTGCTTCTCGTCCGGCTACGACCTCAAACCCTCGCGCGCCGACGACGAACGCCCGTACTACACCGCCGGCGGCGACGGCAGCTGGTCGCGTCACGTCACCGAGGGTTGGGTGCGCATCTGGGACCTCGCCAAACCCGTCATCGCGCAAGTTCACGGGTACGCCATGGCGGGCGGCACCGAGCTCGCCGCCGCGTGCGACCTCGTCTACGTCGCACACGACGCGACGTTCAGCTATCCGGTCGTCCGCGTCATCAGCCCGCCGGACTTCCAGTACCACCCCTGGCTCGTCGGCATGCGCAACGCGATGGAGCTCGTGCTCACCGGCGATCCGATCACCGGAGACGACGCGGTTCGCATGGGGTTGGCGAACCGCGCGTTCCCCGCCGCCGAGCTCGACACGAGGGTCGTCGCGATCGCGTCGCGCATCGCCGGCGTGCCGGCCGAGCTCCTGCAGATCAACAAGCGCAGCGTGCACCGCGCGATGGAGATCATGGGCATCCGCACCGGCCTCCGCGCGGGATCCGAGCTCCAGGGGCTCGCGAGCAAGTTGCCGGCGGTGCAGGCGTTGCTCGCGGGCGACGCGGTCGCGAGCGTGAAGCGGGCCGCGGCCCAGTGAGTGGAACGCGGTGACGGATCGAACCAATAGAGACGCGTGGGCGCCGATCCTCGCCCAACTCGAGCACCGGCGGGCAACGAGTCGCGAGATGGGCGGGCCCGAACGCGTGGAGCGGCATCACGGGCGCGGGAAGCTCGACGCGCGCCAGCGGATCGACGCCCTGTTCGACGCCGGCACCTTCGCGGAGCTCGGCGCGTTCACGGGCGCCGCCGACACCCCCGCCGACGCGCTCGTCGCCGGGCTCGGACGCGTCGACGGGCGGCCCGTGTTGGCCGGCGTCGAGGACTTCACGGTGCTCGGCGGCTCGATCGGCACCGGCGCGGCCGACAAGCGCTACCGGCTCGCGCAACTCGCGCGTCAGGAGCGGGTGCCGCTCGTGTTCATGCTCGAAGGCGCCGGCCACCGGCTCACGAACAAGCCGAGCGGGCGCAAGCCGAACGACCTGCAGGCGCTCGCCGAGCTGTCGGGCATCGTGCCGATGGTGTGCCTCGTGCTCGGCCCGTCGGCGGGGCACGGCGCGTTGACCGCGCCCCTGTCGGATTTCGTCGTGATGACGCCCGACTCGCAGCTCTTCAGCGCCGGGCCGCCGCTCGTGAAGGACGCGATCGGCGAAGACGTGACGAAAGAGGAGCTCGGCGGGCCGCAGGTGCACGTCGAGACATCGGGCGTGGCGCACAACCTCGCCGCCGACGACACCGACGCGATCGCGACCGCGCGTCGCTACCTCGCGTACTTCCCTGCCAACGCGTGGACCGCGCCGCCGGGCGCGGGTGAAGGACCCGACACCGGTCCGCCCGACACCGGTATGCGTCGCGTCGACGACCTGCTCGACGTCATCCCGCCGAACCCGCGCCAGCCGTATTCGATGCGCGCCGTCGTCGAGCACGTGGTCGACGCGGGGTCGTGCTTCGAGGTGCAGCCGCACTACGGCGCGGCGATCGTCACCGCGCTCGCGCGGCTCGGAGGCCGCAGCGTCGCGATCGTGGCCAACGACCCGAGTGTCCGGGCGGGGACCGTCGACACCGCAGCCGCGGAGAAAGCCGCGCACTTCCTCGACGTCGCGGGCGCGTTCCACCTGCCGTGCATCCTCCTCGCCGACAACCCCGGGGTGATGGCAGGCACGCTGGCCGAGCGGACGGGCGCGCTGCGCGCCGTCGCCCGCATGTTCGCGTCGCAGCACCGATTGCGCGGACCGAAGTTGCACGTCACCGTCCGCAAGGCGTTCGGGTTCGGTTCGTCGATCATGGGCATGAACCCGTTCGACGGCCAGACCATCTCGCTGACGTTCCCCGCGATCACGCTCGGCGCGCTCCCCGCGTCGAGCGGCGCCGCCTCCGCGAAGC
>JAUZEM010000245.1 GCA_030839005.1 Actinomycetota bacterium
CTCCGATCTCGTCGTCGTGGCCCAGTCGCTCGGCGGATTCACCGCACCGCTGGTGTGCGACCGGGTGCCCGTGCGTCTCTTGATCCTGGTTGCGGCGATGGTGCCGTTGCCGGGCGAGCGGCCCGGAGACTGGTGGGCAAACACGGGTTGGGAGCAGGCCCGGCGCGAGCAGGCCGAGCGCGACTGCCGCTCGACCGGCGGCGAGTTCGACGTGATCACGGACTTCTTCCACGACGTTCCGCCCGAGGTGACGGCCGAGGCGATGGCTCGAGGGAAACGGAAACAGTCCGGCACCCCGCTCGAGAAGCCGTGGCCGCTCGCGGCGTGGCCCGACGTGCCGACGAGGTTTCTGCTGTGCCGCCACGACCGCTTCTTCCCGGCCGAGTTCATGCGCCGGGTCGTACGCGAACGGCTGAACATCGTGCCCGATGAGTTGGACGGCGGTCACCTACCGGCGTTGGGCCGTCCGAGGGAATTGGCCGATCGGTTGGAGACGTACCGCGCCGGCGCGGGGTTGAAGTAAATGCCGGATGCGGACAGGGACGCGTGCCGGCGCGACGTCGCGGCGCGCGGACTCACGCCCATCGCGGTGACGCACCTGACGCGCGACGCGCTGGGGACGATCGACTTTGCCAACCTCGCGCCCGTGAAGACGCTGCTCAAGCGGTTCTTCTCCGCCGAGCCGTGGACTCCCGGCGACGACGCGGCCCTCGCCGATCTCGTCGGTTCCGGTGACGGTTGGTGGCACCACGATCTCGACGAACGATTCGCGTTCGAGTTCGGCTGGCGCGCGGGCGGGTTTCGACTCGAGCTTTCACCGCTGCGGACCGATCCTCCGCCGGCGGTCGCTCACACCGAGGCCACACCGAGCCTCGTGAGCGCGTCGATCGCTGCCACGTTCGACGGCCCCGTCGTTCCCGAGGCGACCCCCAATCCCCGCACGATCCGTTTCGTCACACCGCCGATTCACGATGGGCCGAGCCGGTGGTACGCGTCGGCCGCGGATGTCGACGATCCTCGCGTGGCGCCGCTGTTCGCGTTCGCCGACGTGACCAACGTGCTCGTCGGCCCCGACTTCGTCGCGGTGGGGGTGCGCCGCCCGGCCGCATGGGAGCAGCTGCTCGACTCTGTGCTGCACGTCGTCACGAGGGAGTTCGCGGCTGCGACGCCGGAGACCAAGCCGCCGAGCGCGGCCGAAGCCGCGCCGCGCGATCAGGTTCCCGAGGCTCGGTTGGCATCGGAGGCGCACAACGGCGCGCTCGACCGCGCCTGGCGGGAGCTCGGCGCGCTACGAGCCGACCAACCGGGCGACCTCGAGCGACTCGTCACTGCGGTGTCGGCGAACGAGGCAGCCGTTCGGCAGGTGGCGGCGCGCCTCATGATCGGCGCCGACGACGACGTTGCTCAAGCCGCCTGGGGCCGCCTCCTTGCCGACGGGAGCCGCGGGGTCCGGCGGGCGACCGTCGACGCGATGGTCGACGCCGACCGGACCGCGCTCCGACCACTTCTCGAGCGCGCGTTGGGTGACGCGGACGCGTGGACGCGCTGGAAGGCGCTGCGCGGGCTCGTCGAGCTCGGCGTCGAGCCGAGTCGGGGCGTCGTGGTTCCCCTCACCGAGGATCCCGACTTCCGCGTCCGGCTCGAGACGGCTCGCGCGCTGCGCGGTCCTCGTGATTGACTCGGATCATGAAGAAGCTTGCCGACTACGGCACCGACGACCACCCGGCAGATGATCCGGAGCGCGTTCAGGTCACGTGGATCGTCGCGGTGCTCGACGATTGCGAAGAGTGCGAAGAGCCGCGCATCGAGCTGACCGTCGAGGAAGTAGGCAAGCAGGGAGCGGGACTCGTCGGACACCTCAGCCCGGCGACCGCCCGCCGTCTGCGCGCCGCGCTCGCGACCGCGCTGCGGGAGATCGGCGAAGACGTCGACGCGTAGCTCGTGCCACAGCTCGATCAGCGTCGACGCCCCTTGGCCCTCGCCAAAGGAGGGCGCGATACTGAGAGCACAAAGTTGCGGCGTCGGGAGTGAGCTTGTCCAACACCGGCGACACCGACCTGCGCGAGCACCTGTCGGCCTTCCGGCCGCTGCTGGCGCTGTCGATGGTGATGACCGAAACGTCGGACGAGGACGAGATCATTCGGATGGCAACCACCGCGATCCCGTCGCTCGGGCCGTTTCGCGCCGAGGCGGTCTTCTTCGACGGCGCCTGGTGGTCCGGCCGTTCCGTCCGGTCGACGGAGCCCGCGGCCGACCTGGAGCGCCAGCTGGAACCACTCGATCGGACCGGCGGCGCGCTCGATGTCTCCGACGCGACCTGGGCGTGGGGCTACCCGCTCGTCAGCCTCGACGGCATCTCGGGCTATTTCGTAGTGGCGGCGAACCGCGAGCCGGACGACCATCAGCAGTTCCTCGTCGGGGTTCTCGTCCAGCAGACCGCGGCGGCGCTTACCAACGCCGGACTCCACGCCAAGCAGCGGCTCACCGCGGAGCGGTTGCAAACCACCAACCTCGCGCTCGAGCGCTCGGCGGACGAGGCCGCGCGCTCCATGGCGGTTGCGCAGCGCAGCCTCGCCATCCACGACCGCCTTACCCGGGTCGCGGCGGCAGGCGAAGGTCAGCACGGGATCGCCGTCGCCGTGCACGAGCTCATTGGTCGACCGGTCGCCATCGAAGATCGCTACGGCAACCTGATCGCCGCGGCGGGACCGAACCGGCCCGACCCCTATCCCAAGGAGCTCCCCGATCGTCGCGAGCGACTCCTGCGCCGGCTCCGCGAAGCCGGCCAGCCGTTGCGAGACGGCGACCGGCTGTTGGTTCTCGCTCGAGCCGGCGACCACGATGAGGGGGTCATCGCCGTCAGCGGGCCCGACGCGACCGAGACGAGCGCCGACGACGTCGTGCTGGAGCACGCGGCGACGGTGCTCGCGCTGGAGCTGGCGCATCTCCGCGGCATCGCCGAGGCGGAGCTCCGCCTGCGGCGCGACCTCGTCGAGGAGCTGCTGTCCGGCACCGACGTCGAGAGCGCCCGCGAACGAGCGCACGCGCTGGGCTACGACCTCGACCGGCCGCATCGGGTCCTCGTCGTCACCGGCACCCCGCGTCGCAACGATCGGGACGCGTTGTTCCACGCGGTGCGACGTGCAGCGCGCGACCACGACATCGGCTCGCTCCTCGTGGCGCGTTCGGGCGCGATCGCCGTCCTGTCCGACGCCGACGCGGACACCGACTTGGATCGCTTCCGCGAGGCCATCGACGCCGAGCTCGGACCGGGCTGCGCGTGCCGCATCGGCGTGAGCGAGCCGTGCGACCGACCGGACGACTTCCCCCTCGCCTTCGGTCAGGCTCAGCTCGCCCTGAAGATGCAGGTCTCGACCGCCGGCCCGGAGCAGGTCACCGTCTTCGAGGATCTCGGCGTCTACAAGCTTCTCGCCGAGATACCCGACATCGGCTCGGTCGAACGATTCGTCGAGCGCTGGCTCGGCCCGCTCCTCGATTACGACACGAGCAAAGGCGGCCGGCTCGTCGAGACCCTCACCGCATACCTGGAGTGCGGTGGCAGCTACGACGCCACTGCCCGCGCGATCTCGACGCATCGCAGCACCCTGCGCTACCGCCTGCAGCGCGTCCGTGAGATCACCGGCTACGACCTCACCGATCCCGACACGCGGTTCAACCTGCAGTTGGCCACGCGGGCGTGGGCGACGCTCGTCGCCGTGCGCCCGCAATAGCGCGCGCTCAGCTCCGTCGGACGGCCTCGATCTCGAGCTCGAAGATCGCGTTCCGGTTCTGCATCGTCTCTTCGATGTCCAGCGCTTGCTTCCAGGAGAACTCGGAGTCGTCGCGGGAGATCTCGGCGCTCGCGGTGAAGCCGAGGCGGGTCGAGCCGTACGGATCGATGAGCCCACCTTCGAAGCGAAGCTCGAAGTCGACGGGTCGAATGACGCCGCGCCGCACGAACTCGCCTTCGACATGCCACCTGTCGTGACCGTCCGGAGCCCACGCGACGACCGGCCAGACCCTGCGGCTGCGATAGGGCATAGTCGGATAGCGGTCGACGTCGAGGTAGTCGGAAGAGCGAAGGCGCTCGTCGCGCCGGGCATCTCCCGTATCGATGCTGGCCGTGTCGACCTCGAGTACGAGACCCGACGCCGCTGGGTCGTCGGCGACGGTCAAGGCGCCGCGGAACGACCGGTACTGACCCCTGATCCTGGACACCAGGTGGTTGCGAACGGAGAACCCGAGGTAGCTGCGCGCGGGATCCACCTCGTAGGTTCCGGGGACGGGAACCTCCACTCCCTCGTGGTTCCGGCTGACGCAGTTGGTGTCGAGCGTCATTGCAAATTCCTCCTCTCGCCCACATCGACACGCCCAAGTCAATTGTCGGGGATCCTGAGCCTGTGAGATATGGCACCGACACGCGAGATCGAGGCCACGATTTGGACCTCGCGGGTCCGTTCCTCGGTCGCCGAGTTGCTTCATGGTCAAAATGGGAGGACGCCACTTCCTCCGAAGGAGGTGAAGCATGTCCGTGCAACAGGTGACGACGCGCATCCACGACACTAGAGTCCCGGCGGGGCTCGAACTCACCGGCCCCGAACTGGGGGATAGTGGGATGTCGCAATCGGTGAGCTCGGGTTTCCCTATGGTGCCCGGCGACCACATTTGTGCGCTGTATTCGGGTCCCGAAGAGCTCGAGGCGACGCTGGGCCCTTATCTCGCGGCCGGGCTGGTCGCGGGCGACAAGTGTGTGTGCATCGTCGAGGCAGACGAACGCACGGCTCTCCTCGCCGAGGTCGGCCGCCACGTCGACCTCGATGCCTTCGTCGCGTCCGGCCAGCTGGAGCTGTTCACCGCCGCGGAGTCGTATTTGCGTCGAGGTGTGTTCTCGGCAGATGAGATGCTCGAGTTCTGGACGGACAGTTTGGACCGCTCTTTGCATCACGATGGATTCGTGTTCGCCCGCAGCTCCGGTGACACGTCGGGTTTGTCCCATCTAGTCGACGACTTCGATGAGTTCGCGGTCTACGAGTCACATCTCAATCGGTTAGCGGCCGAATACCCGCAGACGGTCCTGTGCCTCTACGACCTCGCTATCGTCGGAGGCGGGATGATGCTGGACCTCTTGCGAACGCACCCCAAGCTGCTCCTCGGGGGCATGGTGATCGAGAATCCGCACTATTTGACGCCGGACGAGTACCTGACGCTGAAGCAGCACTCGGACCGAATCCGGTAGATCGACGCGTCAGCGATACTCGTCGATGAGAAGACGTGCGATCGAGCGGGCGCGCCGCGCCGCGTCGGCGTCGCCCTCTGCTGCCGCGATGATCGAGCCCTTCATGAGGATCTGGAGGGAGTACGCGAAAGCTGCGGGATCGCGAAGGCCGGCCTCCTCGGCGAGCTCTCGTACCAGCGACCTGATATTCGCGAGGTGGTCGACCGCGGCCCGGCCGGCCGGATGCTGCGGGCCCATCTCGAGAAGCACGTTGATGAAGGAGCAGGCCTCGAAGTCGGCGCGGCGGAACCACACATCGAGAACATCGAAGATGGCGAGGAGCTGTTTCTCCGGACCGGTGCCGAGCCGTTTCGCCCCGGCCTCCAAGAGCTCGCGCGTCCACCGTTGTTCGCGCAATTCCAGGAAGGCGACGACGAGATCGTCCTTCGAGGGGAAATGCCGGTAGAGGGTCGCCTTGGCGACGCCGGCGCGCTCGATCACCTCGTCGACGCCGACTCCCCGAATTCC
>JAUZEM010000378.1 GCA_030839005.1 Actinomycetota bacterium
GCGCCCTGGCTGAGCTGAAAGCTGCTGACCAGGCTGCCGCCCGCGAGGTTTGCGAAGTTGGGCACGGTGACGGACTTCGCACCGAAGAGAACCACGCCCGCGACGAGCCCGGCGAGTGCCACCAGGATCGTCGCGGCCCAGATGAGCATGCCCGCGACGATCGCCTTCGCGACGAGCAGCCGCCCACGCGGCACCGGTCGCATGAGCAGGTACCGGAGATTGCCCCACGCCGCGTCGCCTGCCACGGAGTCGCCCGCGAACGTGCCCGCGATCACCACCAGCAGGAATCCGCTCATGGCGCTGAGGACGGCCGCGGGGACGAGGAACCCGCTCAGCTGCGCGAGACGGAACAACCCCTCGCCCTGGTCGCCATCGCCGCGATTGCCGCGCGAGTTGATGGCGACGACGATCAACGTCGGCAGCCCGACGAGGAGGAGCGCGATGACCAGCGTCCGGGTGCGCCTCGCCGCCTTGGTGAATTCCGTTCGGATCAAGGCGATCACGACGACACCACCGCCTCGCCGGCGCGGGGCCGCACCGACTCGCCGGCCGCGAGGAGATCCAAGAAGGCGTCCTCGAGGCGCTGGGTGGGCATGATCGTCTCGAGTCGAAACCCGGATCCGACGAGGGCGGCCGCGACGTCGGAACGGCGGCCGTCGCGCATGTCGACGACGAGCCCGTCGCCCTGGATCTGGACCTTCGCCACGCTCGACAGGTTCGACAACAGCGCGAGCGCGCGCGCACGGTCGTCGACCTCTACGTAGACCGAGCCCGACGCCGATCCGATGAGCTCGCTCACCGTTCCGTCGGCCACGAGCCGGGCGTGATTCATCACGAGCACATGGCTGCAAACCTGTTCGACCTCACTGAGGTGGTGGCTCGACAACAACACGGTCGCGCCCTGGGTGCTGAGTCGGCCGATCAGCTCGCGGATCTCACGGATCTCACCCGGATCGAGGCCGTTCGTCGGCTCATCGAGCACCAACAACTCCGGACGGCCGAGCAGCAGTCGTGCGAAGCCGAGGCGTTGCTTCATCCCTTGCGAGTACGTCTTCACCCTGCGGTCGATCGCGCTGTCGAGGCCGGCGATCGCGAGTGCGCCGTCGAGGTCGGCGTCCTTCATCCGCGCGCCGGTCGCTTCCCACCAGAGCTTCAGGTTTCGCATCCCGGACAGGTGCGGAACGAACGCCGCTTGCTCCACCATCGCGCCGACGCGCACCAGTTGCCGGCTTCCCGGCGTGACGGTGACGCCGAAGAGGCGAGTCGTCCCGCGCGTCGGCCGCTCGAGCCCCAAGAGCACGCGCAGCGTTGTCGATTTGCCGGCACCGTTGGGACCGAGGAGCCCGTAGACCTGTCCGGGCTGCACGGCAAACGAGAGGTCTTCGACCGCGCTGACATCACCAAAGCGCTTCCACAGTCCTTCGACCTCGACGATCGCGTCAGTCACAAGCGGGATGGTACCGACGGTCGCACGACGTCAGGTCACACCCCCTGCGTCAGGAACTCGCACGCGCGACGCATCTGCAGCGTGAAGAAAGCGTCGTAGTCGCGTATCACGTTGTGCAGATGCCCGAACATCTCCAGGTTGATGCCGCCGAGAAGCTGTGCCCAGACTGAGAGCCCGCGGGACAACACCGCATCGGGCACAGCCGGCGCGGCGGTCCGGCGGAGTTGCGCGAAATCCGATCTCGTCGTCCGCGACATCGCCGGCGTCTTTCCCGCCACGAACTCGCCGCTCGCGACCCCGTCGCCGAGAAGCCGCAGCAGGACGAGCGGGACCCGACTCGCGGGCCCGATCGTGGCTTCGGGCGCGGCGTAGCCCGGGACCGGGCTGCCGAAAATGAGGGCATATTCGTGGGGATTGGCGAGCGCCCACGCGCGGACGGCTTCGCACACGCTCAACCAGCGGGCGTCGGCACCGCGGTCGCGCGACGCGCTCTCGGCCGCTTCGGCGCGCTCGCCGACGGCGTCGTACGCATCGATGATGAGGGCGGTCAACAGATCGTCGCGGCTCGGGAAGTAGCGGTATACCGCCGACGACACCATGCCCACCTCCCGGGCGACGGCCCGCAGCGAGAGTGCGGCCGAACCGTGTTCCGCGAGGTGACGCCGGGCGACGCGCTTGATCTCCTCGGTGAGCTCGCGCCGCGCCCGATCGCGGGCTGTACGGGATGCGTTCGGGGTCGTCGTCGCCATGCCGGCATTCTGACGCCTTTCGAGAGCAGTGACAAGAACCGAGAGCATCGCTCTTGACAAGAGTCCGCGGCCGGTGCAGGCTGATCGAGGGAGAGCACTGCTCTCGATTCACCAAGGAGACGCCGACCATGGAATCAGCAGAACCGACCGCCGCACCCCGTTACCGCCAGCCCGGCTGGTTGACCCGGAACGTGTTCAACCGGATCATCGTGAACCTGACCAAGCTGGGCATCAGCGTGCGGGGCTCACGGGAACTACGCGTCCGGGGCCGCACGAGCGGAACCTGGCGCACGGTCCCGGTGAACCCGCTCGAGCTCGACGGACAGCGGTACCTCGTCGCGCCGAGGGGTGTGACGCAGTGGGTGCGCAACCTGCGCGCCGCCGAGAACGGCGAGCTGCGCGTGGGTCGTCGAGTCGAGGCGTTCCGCGCGACCGAGATCGATGACGACGACAAGGTCGCGATCCTCCGCGCGTACCTCCGGCGGTGGAAGATGGAGGTCGGCGTTTTCTTCGAGGGGGTCGGCCCCGACGCGTCGGACGGAGAGCTACGCGCGATCGCCGACCGGCACCCGGTCTTCCGCATTTGTACGACGCGCGCGAGCGCGTGATTACTGAGGTCGCGAAGAGGCGGCGTCGCGCAACATGCGGGCGGCAGCCTCGGCCGCACCCTTGGCCGCGCGTTGCGAGTCGAGGCCGAGCCGGACCAGTTTCGGGATGCGCCAGGGCTTCGTGAGGAGGTAGCGGATCGACGCGCCGACGTTCGGTGTTCCGTCCGGGTTCGCGAGGCCGATCACGTCGCCGGGCGTCACGCCGACAAGATCGCTGATGGATCGCACCGCCGACCACGGCACGCCGCGCCGCTCGCACACGCCCGCGACCGCCGAAGTCTCCATGTCGACCGCGATGAATCCGTCCGCGACCAACGCGTCGCGCTCGGCGGGTTGCATGTCGAAGTCGTCGTGCGTCAGGAGCCATCCGTACGACTCCACGGCGTTCAACGGTGACGGGTGGTACTGCGCACCGGTTGCCTTGTCGACGACGACCTCCGGGAAGATCACGTCACCGACCTTGCTCGATCCCATCCCGCCCGCGATGCCTACAACCATCACGTGATCGACGGCCGCGGTGTCGATAAGCCGCTCGGTGGCCTCCGCCGCCCGACGCGTCCCGATGCCGGTCTTCCCGGCGACGAGCTCGATCGGGCCCGCCGTGCCCGTGAATCCCGACTCGCCCCGCTGCAACGCGAGCGCCTTCACCAGGGGTCCGAACTCGGAGGGCATCGGCGCCAGGAGACCGACGCGGACAGGGCGATCGACGTTGCTCATCCGGGCATCATGACGCGTCGGGCGGCGGCGCGTGTGCGAGCATCTCCCGATGCTTGCCGACTACGGATCGGGTCTCTACAAGACGCTGCTCGTGCTGCACATCCTCACCAGCATCGTCGGCCTCGGTGCGGTCATGCTCAACGGGCTCTACGCGGCGCAGGCGCAGAAGCGCGCCGGGCCCGGCGGCCGGGCCGTGTCGGAGGCGAACTACTTCGTGTCGAACATCGCGGAGAAGTTCATCTACGCGATCCCGATCTTCGGCATCCTGCTCGTGCTGGACAGCGACAAGCTGTGGAAGTTCTCGCAGACGTGGATCTGGTTGAGCTTGGTGGTGTACGTCGTCGCGATCGGGATCTCGCACTCGATCCTGATCCCCGGGCACAAGCGGATCAACGCACTGCTCGCGGAGATGGAGCAGGGACCGCCGTCCGCCGGCGGGCCTGCGCCGCAAGTCGTCGAGCTTCAGGCAACCGGCAAGAGGATGGCGGCCGCGGGCGCGACGCTGAACGTCTGCGTCGTGATCTTCTTGGTCCTGATGGTGTGGAAGCCCGGCGTCTGAGCTTCGAGGGTTACCGCGCGCCGCGCAGCAAGCGACCGGGCCGGACGCCCTGGTCGTCGCCGTCGCACAAGATGACCTCACCCGACTTCACGGTGGTGAGGTAACCACGTGCGCGCTGGACGAAGCGGCGGGCGTCGCCGGGGAGATCGTGCACCATCACGGGTCGCTCGAGCTGCACGTGCTCGAAGTCGATGACGTTCACGTCGCCGACCATGCCCGGTTGGAGCACTCCGCGGTCGCCGAGCCCGTACATCGACGCGGTGTCGGCCGTCATCTTCTTCACGACCCACTCGAGCGGGAGCCGGTCGTGGGTTCGGTCTCGCGCCCAATGCGCGAGCATGAACGTCGGTGTGCTCGCGTCGCACGTCGTTCCGCAGTGGGCCCCACCGTCGCCGAGACCCCATGCGCTGCTCGGGTGCAGCAACATCTC
>JAUZEM010000485.1 GCA_030839005.1 Actinomycetota bacterium
ATCTTCTCGGCGACGCGGATGGACCGCGCGTTGCGGGCATCGATGATGCTGATGACGTGGCCGGCGCCGACGACGTCGAATGCGAAGGTGAGCGCGGCGGTCGCGCCTTCAGTGGCGAGCCCCGCACCCCATACGTCCCGGCGCAGCAGCCATCCGACCTCGATGCCGGGCCAGCCTTCGGGGTTGTAGAGGCCGATGCGCCCGAGGAAGTCGCCGTTGCGGCGGTCCTCGACGGCCCACCAGCCGTAGCCCCGCAGGTGCCAGTGCCCGACGAACAGCGCCATGCCCCGCCAGCACTCCTCGCGGCTGATGGGCGCGCCGTCGTCGAGGTACCGGACGACCTCGGGGTCGGCGACGATCTTGGCGAAGGCCTCGAAGTCCTGTTGGGTGAAGGACCGAAGGACCAGCCGCTCGGTGCACAGGACGGGGACCAGGCCCGTCATCGGGCGATCACGAGCGGGGTCGGCGTCACCGTTTCCAGCCAGGCGCCGAGCTGGTCGGCGGGCAGTGGCCGGCTGATGACGTAACCCTGGGCAATGTCGCAGCCCATGTCCCGCAACGCCTCCCACGTGCTCATTGTCTCGACTCCCTCGGCGACGACCCGCAGGCCCAAGTTCCCGGCCAGGTCGATGATCGAGCGGACGATCACGGCGTCGTTCTCGTCCTGTTGCATGTTCAGGACGAAGGACTTGTCGATCTTGACCTCGTCGACGGGAAGGCGCTTGAGGTACGAAAGCGACGAGTATCCGGTCCCGAAATCGTCCATCGCCAGCGTGACTCCCATCGACGAGAGCCGGTTGAGGACGTGCATCGCGTACTCGGCATCCGACATGACGCTCGTTTCGGTGATCTCCAGGACGAGCTTGGAGGCCTCGACGCCGGACACGGTGAGCGCGCGGGCGATGTCGTCGACGAGGTCGGCGTCGAGCAGGCTTCGGGCCGAGAGGTTCACCGCGACGGACAGGTGTTGACCGGCCTCTCCCCAGCGCCGGCACTGCGCCAATGCCGTGCGAAGGACGAAATCGGTCATGGGCCCGATCAACCCCGTGCGCTCGGCGATGGGAACGAACTCGTCCGGAGGCACGGGGCCCTCGACCGGGTGGTGCCAGCGCACGAGGGCCTCGACGCCGATCACCCGTCCGGTGGCCATCTCGACCTTGGGCTGGTAGTGCAGCTCGAGACCCTCATGGTCGATCACGCTGCGCAGCTCGCCGACGAGAGCGAGCTTGCGCGGGCTGTGCTCGTCGAGGGTCTCGCCGTAGGCGGCCACCCCCGCGGCGGTGTTCTTGGCGGCGTACATGGCGACGTCGGCCCGGCGCAGGAGGGTCGAGGCGTCGCGGCCGTGGCTCGGAGCGATCGAGACGCCGATCGTTGCACTCACCTCGAGCTCGAGATCCTGGTACGCGAACGGTCGGTGCAGGTCCTCGCGCAGGCTCCTGGCCAGGGCGACCGCCCCCTCCAGCCCGTGCTGCGCCGGATCCAGGAGGGCGAACTCGTCACCGCCGAGCCGGGCGACGGTGACCCGCTCGGCGACCCCCCGGCGAAGGCGGGCCGCGACCTCCTGAAGGAGCAGGTCGCCGGTGGCGTGGCCAAGGGTGTCGTTGATCTCCTTGAAACGGTCGAGGTCGATCAACATGACCGCGATCTGCGGGTCGGTCGGGCGCCGGCGAGCGAGGAGGTCGGCCAGCCGTTGCTGGAAAAGCACGCGGTTCGGCAGGCCGGTCAGGTTGTCGTGGAGGGCCTCGTGGCGAAGGCGATCGACCAGCCTCGCGTTCTGCAGGGTGACGCTGGTGTGGGCGGCGATCGTCTCGAACAGCCGTCCGTCCTGCTCGTCGAACGTGCTCACGTCGCCGAGCCGGTTGGCCACGGTCAGGATGCCGATCAGCTGATCGTCGGCGACGAGTGGCGCCACGATGCAGTCCCGGTGCCCCCGCTGCGCGAGGTGAGCCCGGATCCGAGGGTCGCGCACCGACTTCGAACCGACGACGGGACGGCCTCCTTCCACGAGCGCGGCGAGCGACGGGTGCAGGGACGGCTCCAGCGTTCGGGTCGGGACGTCGGAGTCGCCGTCGAGCACCAGCCAGTCGATGCCTTGGTTGCCGCCGGTCGGCAGGATGGCCAGCTCCGCGATTTCGGCTCGCACCATCTGCCGAGCCTGGGCGAGAACATCGGTGACGATCTGCTCGGCGTTGCCGGAGCCGCGGACGGCCTGCGTGAATTGGTACAACAGCTCCAAGCTGGCGTGGCGTTGGCGCAGCGAGGCGTACGCCCGGTATGCCACGCAAAGGATCGCCCCGATTGCCACGAGCAGCACCGAGCCCCCGGCGTCGGCCCAAAGCACGATCACGGCCACGAGACCCACGCACGCGTTGAACAACGCCCCGACGAGCGCGACGCCGACGACGGCCCGCAGCTGGCCGACACTGACCCGGTTCTGGTGGACCCAAATGACCACACTCACGGTGACGACGCTTACGGTCGCGGCCGCGATCGTGGCCACGACCGCCGCGATCCAAAGTGACGGGCCCAAGCGCACGGCGCCGCCGACCAGGGCGTGGAAGACCACGATGGCCACGCAGTCCTCGAGGGCGAAGTGGCTGAGGTTGAACACCAGCTTCAGCACCGCTTGACGCCGGTGCAGGACGAGGACGGCGCCCGCCCCGACCAGATGGGCGACGATCAGATGGCCGGGGCTCGCGAACACCAGCGCCAAGACCAGCGGGATCTCGTTGAGCGACACCGAGTGCGCATCGCGCCGGAACTCGATGTGCACCACCGTCAACTCGGACGCGGCGTACCCGGCGGCCAGAATGAGCCAAGAAACGGCGATCGGTGCGCCGTAGGTGGAGAGGTCACGAACCGCCAGGAAATAGATGACGCCGGCGACGCCGGCGACGAGCAGCGACAGGCCGAGCACACGGCCGAACACTCCCGCCGGACGCCTGGTTACCGGCTCTTCGGGAGCGCCGCCCGCCGCGGGCGCGCCGGATGCGGCGGTCTCCGATTGCACGCCTTTGTCATCGGCGCTCGGCCATCCCCCTTGAGGTGCCGCCCCGACCGAAATCGGTCGAGTTCGCCCAAGCGCGGTTCGAGCGTTCGACCTACGGGCCGAAGCCGAGGTTCGCGTAGATCTCGCGGGTCGCCGAGGACCGGTTCAGCGTGTAGAAGTGAAACGAGTCGACACCGCCCGCGGCGAGCTCGCGGCAGAGCTCCGTCGCCGCTTCGATGCCGACGGCCCGCATCGCGTCTTCGTCGTGCTCGACGGCGCGTAACCGATCCTCGAGCGCGCGGGGAAAGTCGGCCCCCGACATCTCGGCCATGCGCTTCACCGACTTGATGTTGAGCACCGGCATGATCCCCGGGATCACCCGGGTGGTGACTCCCAGCTCCCGCAGGTCGCCGAGGAACTCGAACCATACGCCGGCCTCGAAGAAGAACTGCGAGATTCCGAAGTCGGCTCGGGCGAGCTTCTCGGCTTGGCGCCGGCGGTCGGTCGCACGATCGGTCGAGGCCGGATGTCCCTCCGGGTGCACCGCGACGCCGACGGAGAAGTCGCCGGCGCCGCGCACCAGATCGACGAGGTCGGTGGCGTGTGCCAGTTCGCCGGGCGGCAGATTCAGGTCCTTCGGCGGGTCGCCGCGCAGCGCAAGGATGTTGCGGATGCCCGCGCCTCCATAACGCGTGACGATCTCGGTCAGCTCCTCGCGGGTGTGCGCCGCGCAGGTGAGGTGCGCCATCGCGGTGAGTGACGTCTCGCGGTTGATGCGGGTGACGATTGCGTGCGTCATCTCGCGCGTCGTTCCGCCCGCGCCGTACGTCACCGACACGAACGTGGGCTGCAACGGCTCCAGGTCGCGCAACGTCTCCTCGAGCTGGCGCTCGGCGATGGGTGTCTTCGGTGGGAAGAACTCGAACGAGTGGCTCGGCCCCGCCGCGAGGATGTCGACGATCTTGGTCATCTGCGGCTCAGGCTACCGAGCGGCCGCGTCGCGGCGGCCCGGAAGACGTCGTCGGACCCTCCTCTAGACTCCGCGCGATGGTGGAGACCGAACCGCAGGACGCGAAGAAGGAACGTTGGACCTTCTCGTGGAAGCACCTGTACTCCGAGGTGGTGACCTCGGGATTGTGCACGGGTTGCGCCGGGTGCGTGATCGCGTGTCCCCACGACGTGCTCTCCTACGACGACACCAACGGCGTCTACAAACCCCTTCAGATCGAGGACTTCGGCGGACCGGGCGACTGCAGCCACGGCGACAAGGCCTGCACGTCGTGCACGCGCGCCTGCCCTCGATTTCGGGCGTGGGAACCGGAGATCGACACGTTCATGTTCGGCCGGCCGCGCCGGCCCGAGGAGATGAGCGGCGTCTTCAAGGACATCTGCCTCGCGCGTGCCGCCGATCCCGAGCTACACGACGTCGGACAGGACGGCGGGCTCGTCTCGGCGATGCTCGTGTACGCGCTCGAGCACGACATCATCGATGCGGCGCTCGTCTCGTATCTCGAAGGCGACGGCTCCACGTGGAAGGCGATTCCGGGCATCGCCCGCACGCGCGACGACGTCGTCGCGTCGGCCGGAAGCCGCTACACGTATTCGGCGAACACACTCGCGTACAGCGATCTCGACAAGGACGACGAGCGGATCGCGCTCGTAGGCATGTCGTGCCAGTCGTCGATCCCACCCGTCATGAAGCAGCGCAAGGCGGGCAAGGTCGCCCGCAAGCTCGCGTTGAGCATCGGCCTGCTCTGCTCGAAGACGTTCGACGACGCGCTCTTCGAGGAGCTGTTCGAGGCGAAGTACGGCCTGAAGAAGGCCGACATCAAGAAGATGAACATCAAAGGCGTCTTCCAGATCTGGATGCACAACGGCGACTACCACGAGGTGCCGTTGAAGGAGTGCCACCAGTGGACGCGCGAGGGCTGCAAGATGTGTCCCGACTTCGCGGCCGAGCACGCCGACATCTCGACCGGCGGCATCGGCAAGTACAACGACTGGACGCTCACGATCGTGCGCACCGACGCGGGCCGCGATCTCATGGAGCGCATGCTCGCCGACGGCGTCATCGAGATCCGGCCCGGTGACGACGACCCCGACGCCATCGCGCTGATGCACAAGCTCTCCCGCCGGTCGCGCAAGCGCTGGCCCGAGTTCGCGTCGGCCGAACCCGGGCTCGTGCCGCCCCTTCCGCCGAAGCCGGCTCCGGCGTAGCGGGTGCGCGTCTGCGCGCTGGTCTCCGATCTGATGGATCGCTCGAAGATCAGCGCCGCGATTCCCGGCGTCGTGTTCTCCCTCGATGCGAGCGCGGAAGTCGTGATCGTCGATCTCGCGCGCGGTCCGCAACTGGTCGCCGAAATCCGCGCCGAGACCCCCGGCATTCGTATCGTCTGTTACGGACCCCACGTCGACGACGACGCGGCCGCCGCGGCCCGGGCCGCCGGCGCTGATGTCGTGTTGCCTCGCTCTCGCTTCTTCCGCGACCCCGCCGCAGCTATCGCCGACGCCGAATCGTGATCGAGGCGACCGTGAGTACCCCTATACGACACTGAACGTCGCATCGCCGCGCGACAATCGTCGCGTGCGCGCCTTGCTCGCCGCCCTGACTTGCGAGAAAGGTGACGTCGAGGCAAATCTCGCCGTCCACGTCGAGA
>JAUZEM010000495.1 GCA_030839005.1 Actinomycetota bacterium
CGGATCTGCACCTGCAGGTCGAGGACGTTGAGCCGGCCGATGCCCTTGTCGTCGCGGTAGCCGTCGTCGCCGCGCACACGCTGGTCGCCACCCGAGCAGAACGCGTCCGGACCTTCACCGGTGAGGACGATGACGCCGATCTGCGGATCGTCGCGCGCGATCTCGAATGCGTCGCGTAGCTCGAACAGTGTGCGCGGGCGAAAGGCGTTTCGCACCTCGGGCCGGCAGATCGTGATCTTGGCGACGCCGTCGGACGTTTCGTAGCCGACATCGGTGAAGCCGTCGGGCGTCCCCGGCTTCCAGTCGGCGCCGGGCCGGATCGCGGGCTCCATGGGGCCTCCGAGAAGATCAGCGTGCGGGTTGAGCAACGTTTTCGAGATTCTGGGGTACGCGAGATTCTGGGGTTACGAGATTCTGGGAGTGATCACTCCTACGGTTAGGCTACCGAGCGTGCCCGCCGACGACGAAACCGACGTCGTCGCGGTGGTCGCGAGCGGGCCGCCGCTGGCGGAGGCGGTGCAACGCGCCTGGGACGAGGGCCGCGCGATCCTGCCGATCAATCCCGCGTTCACCGGCGCCGAGATCACGACGCTGCTCGAACGCCTCCGCCCCACCGTCGTCACCGGTGCGCACCCCGGCGACGGGTCCGTGTATCCGGGTGGCCTGCCCGCGCCGACCGGCACCGCCGCGATCGTGGTCACCAGCGGCACCGAGGGCACCCCCAAGGGGGTCGAGTTGACGCGTCCGGGCATGGAGGTGATGGGCCGCGGCTACTCCAACGGCCTCGACGCCGGTCCGGCCGACCGGTGGCTCGCGTGCCTCCCCTTGCACCATGTCGCGAGCCTGGGCGCCCTCGCCCGTTCCTACGTCACCGGCGTGCCGTGCACCGTGCACGACGGCTTCGATCTCGAACGGGTCGCGCGATCTCCGCTCGACGAGGGCACGACGATCGTCTCGCTCGTACCGACCGCGATGAGTCGCCTGCTCGACGCGGGCGCACCGTTGCGAGAGTTCCGATGGGTGATCACGGGAGGAGCACCGTGCCCGCCCGCGCTACGGGCCCGCGCCGAAGGTGAAGGAGTGCACGTCGTCGATGCGTACGGGCTCTCGGAGACGTGGGGCGGCTTCGCGCTCGACGGAGTACCGATCGCCGGCGCCGAGGTGCGGCTCGCCGGCGACGCCGAGATCCTCGTACGCGGCGCGATGGTGATGCGCGGTTACCGGCTCGACCCGATCCGCTCGGCGGACGCGATCGACGCCGACGGTTGGTTTCACACCGGCGACATCGGTGCGGTCGACGCCGCCGGGCGCGTCGCGGTCGTCGACCGGTTGAAGGATCTCGTCATCACCGGCGGCGTCAACGTGAGTCCCGCCGAGGTCGAGGTCGTGCTCGGGCATCATCCCGACGTCGACGACGTATGCGTGGTCGGCGTTCCCGACGACGAATGGGGCGAGGTCGTGGTGGCGTTCGTCGTGCCCCGCGCCGGCGCCCGGACCCCTTCGATCGAGGAGCTGCGCGCGTTCGGACGCGCGCAGCTCAGCGGACCCAAGCTGCCGCGCGCGGCGCACGCGGTCGACGCGATCCCGCGGACCATGAGCGGCAAGGCCCTGCGCCGCGTGCTACGGGAGACGATCACTACGGAAGACGTGCTACGGAAGACGCCGTAGGCACGTGATCGTCCCCAGGAACTGCAGCACGCGCGTCGATGCGTCGCCGAAGAGCGGTGCGGTCGATGCGAGCAGCCAGTCACGAATCTCCGAACGAGGCGTGCCCCGCTCGGCGGCCGCGACGCAGTGACTGACGGTGAGCTGATAGTCGGCGAACTCCTCGCGCGTCATCTCGATCGGGTCCTCGAACAGGTCGGAACCGAGCAGCTCGAAGCCGGCCGGGGTCTCGGCGCGCGGGTCGCCGACCTGCAGGTTGCGAGCCGGGAGCGGGTAGCGATCGAACAGCGCACGCGTCCAGGCACGGAACTCGTCGACGTCCTGCATCTTCATGAAGTAGTGGTCGTAGAGGCCGATCCACCCACCGGGTCGCACGACGCGCCCGAGCTCCGTGTAGAAGCGTTCCTGGTCGAACCAGTGGACGCCCGACGAGCACGTCACTGCGTCGAACGCACCATCCAGGAACGGAAGCCGTTCGGCGCGCCCGAGCATGTACGTCACGTTCGGCTTCGGCGGCGCAACGCGCATCATCTCGGGCGAGATATCGAGACCGACGACCGTGTCCGCGAAGTCGGCGAGCGCGACCGCCGACATACCCGTCCCGCACGCGACGTCGAGCGCTCGTTCGACGTCGGCGTCGGCGTTGCCGCCGGCGAGGAGCGCGCGCAGACGCGCCAACGAGCGCGGATGGTGGTACGGACGACCCCGCGCGTAGAGCGCGCCGACCTGGACCGCCGCGAACGGATTGTCAGGCGTCGTCGTCACGCAGGGCCTCCTTCCAGGTCCGGAAACGCGTGTGCACGCGCCCGTCCGGGCCGGCTCCTTCACCCGAGCCGTCGGGGAACAGCCGGAACGTGAACCGGCGCGCCGGGTCACGCGAGTCGATCGCCATGTACCGCGCATCGGCGCGGACTGCCGGTCCCGCGCGCCACAGGAGGTAGCGACGGATCCGACGCTTGAAGGCGACGAGGTCGATGCCGAGATCGGCGCCGAGCGACCGCAATTCGGGCGGGGCCTCGACCCATCGCGTCACGGGAATGAGGTAGTCGCGCTGCGGCGTGTCGGGCAGCTCGTCGGTGTGCCAATCGCGCTCGGTCGGCGTCCGGTCTTCGGCAGGAGTCGGCATGTCGTGCCATGCTCCCACGCGTGACGACCGTTGCCGACCTCTCTACCCCCGCCCTGGTTGTCGACACGACCGCGCTGGCGCGCAATCTCGACGCCATGAGCGCCGCGCTTCCGGGCGCCCGGCTCCGGCCGCACGTCAAGGCGCACAAGTGCACCGCGCTGGCTCGGGAGCAGGCGCGCCGGGGTCACGCCCACTTCACGAGCGCGACGCCGAGGGAGATCGTGGGCATGGCCCGCGCCGGACTCGGCGACGACCTACTCCTCGCGAACGAGTGCGTCGACCCCGTGCGCCTGCGTGCCCTCGCCGACTGCCCGGGTCGTGTCACGATCGCCGTCGACAGCGACGCGACCGTCGATACGGCGGCGGCGAACGGCATCCGCGCCGTGCTCGTCGACGTGAACGTCTTTCTTCCGCGCTGTGGATGCCCGCCCGAAGACGCACCCCGCCTCGCGGAACGCGCTCGCGCCGCGGGACTCGACGTGCGCGGGGTCATGGGGTACGAGGGTCACGCCGTCCTCATCCCCGATCGGGTCGAACGCGCGGCCAAGACCGCGCAGGCAATGGAGCGACTCGCGGGGGTGGCGGAGGAGGTCGGCGGCGACATCGTGTCGGCGGGCGGGACGGGCACCTACGACCTCAACACCGCGGCGACCGAGATCCAGGCCGGCTCCTACGCGCTCATGGACGGCGACTACGGCAAGCTCGGTCTTCCGTTCACTCGCGCGCTCGCGATCACGGCGACGGTCGTCCATGTGAACAATCGCTGGTCGGTGGCCGACTGCGGACTGAAGGCGCTCGGCATGGATCACGGCAATCCGACCATCGACGACACGGAGGTGTTGTTCTGCTCCGACGAGCACCTCACCTTCACTCCGCACCGCGCGGCCGTTCCCCACGGCACGGCACGAGTCGGCGATCGGATTCTGGTCTGGCCCGCGCACATCGACCCGACGGTCGCGTACCACGACCGCATGTACGTCGCCGACTCCCCCGGTGTCGGCGCGCACGTGGTCGAAACCTGGCCCATCGACCTGCGGGGCTGGGACGTCTAGGACCGCGGCGGCGATCTCGTAGGCGCGGCGTTGGTCCCCTATGGCGCGGTCGCTGATCAGGGTGAGTGCGTGATCGAGGGCGCGCGGTCAGGACACACCGAGGGGAATGTGTAACGAAATGGGCTGCTTGCGCGATCTTCCTCGTGTGGAAAAGGACGATGGCTGGACATCCCCGTACAGCCCCGAGGTGCAACAAGCCTCGGGCATGATCGCGGCGCAGGTGAAATGCCCCATCGAGGACGCGATCTCCAAGATGTGGGACCGCGCCGACGCCGACAACGTGTCGATCGACGACATCGCCGCGGGCGTGCTCAATCGCACTATCCAATTCACCGATTCATACTGACCCACCGCCCAGGAGCCGGATCTTCGTGTCTGTTGATTCGACGAGCCCTTGGGAGCCCTTATCGAGTGCGGCGTCGGCTGCCGGGCGGTTCACTTCCTGGTGCGCCTGCACCGCGCTTCGGCCGACCTGCCCGGCGTTAGTTAGTTAGTACGCGGGCGTTGGTCTTACCTTGCGTTACGGCGCACGCGTGAGGTCGTCGCGCGATCGGAGTCGCGTTGGCGCTTGTCGCTGAGCATCGTCACGCCACCCATCCCGGTGCGTTTCGATTCGTACATCGCCCGGTCGGCTTGTTCGATGAATGCGTCGGCGTTGAGCGCTTCGGTGGTCCAGGCAACGCCGACGCTGGCACGGAGTTCGACGGAGCCCGGGCCAAGGTCGACGGTGGAATTCATCGCATCCGCGATACGGCCGGCGATGGCTTGTGCGTGGTCCGCGCTCTCGACTCGCGGACAGACAACCAGGAACTCGTCGCCGCCCAAGCGGCCGACTCGGTCGCATTCTCGAGTCGCGCTTCGGAGACGGTCCGCGGCTGCGGCGAGTAAACGGTCACCTGCTGCATGGCCGAACCGGTCGTTCACGGACTTGAATCGATCGAGGTCGAGGAACACCACCGCGGTTCCGTTCGTTGCGTCGTGAGGCGTCGCGATCGTCCGTTCGAGTAGTTCAATGACTGCTCCGCGGTTCAGGCACGACGTGAGCTTGTCGACCGACGCCCTCACCTCGAGTTCTCGGCGAAGCTGGACTCGATCGGTCACGTCACTCACACAGCCGACCGCGCCGTTCACCTCGCCGTCGCTATCGGTCAACGCTCGAAGGCTCAGGACGCACACCCGTATGGCCTGATCGTCCACCGGTGTGTCCCCCATGGCGAACCGGAGCCGAATCTCGATGTCGTCCACAATCTGATCTGCGAGCACCGCAGCAAGCGCGGCCTTGAGAAGCGTCCGGTCTTCAACGATCACCGTCGAGAACTGGGCGTCGATCGTTGCGACTTGCGGCACACCCACCATGGTGTGGAGGCGATCGTTGGTGAAGGTGACACTCCCAACCAGATCCATCTGGAACAGACCCACCGGTAGAGCATCCGACAACCGGCTCAACAGCTGCTCGCGCGCCCGTAACTCTTCCTCGATGCTCACCTGCTCGCCCGTTACTCGAGTCATCGAACTCGAGACAAACGGATGCTCGCCGTCCTCGAGACAGTTCACGGTCTCGACCCACGTCCACGTCCCATCGGCACTCTGGTACCGGCCTCGCCACACGCGCGTCAGGCCCGGGGAGGTGATCATGTCCAGCCACGCGGCTACTGCGCTGAGCTGGTCATCAGGGTGGATGAACTGCGTCGACGGCGATCCAATCAGTTGCTCTGGCCGCCAACCGAGCATCTCGCCGACCGCTTCGTCGACCGAAGTGATCACTCCGACCGCATCGCGGGTCATGCGGATCGTCAGATCAGCCGGAAGCTCAGAGCCACCTACCGTCACCGTCCAACATCGACCTACGCAGATGACGACTTGAGAGCGAGCCCGGGCTCCCGAGCTCTCGGAAGCCGCTGAGCCGCACGCCGTCGTAGTACTCGGACAGGTCCAATGAGGGTCGCAAGCGCCGATCCCGTCCGGTGAGTCTTGGGTCTTCGACGAGTCCTCTACTCGCGGGACAAGATCTGCGAGATAGGTCAGGAGGGCGAGCATGGGACAACCGGTCGTGCACTTCGAGGTGATCGGCAAGGAGCCAGAGAAGCTGCGCTCCTTCTACGGCGGACTGTTTGACTGGGAGTTCGACACAAGCGCGCCGGTCTCGGATGCTGTGTCCGAGGCCGGCAACTACGGGTTCGTGGAGCGGTACACGACTAGCGACGGGACGGGTATCCGCGGCGGTGTCGGCGGAGGCAGCGACTACACCGGTCATGCGATCTTTTACGTCGCGGTTCCTGACGTCGAATCGGCACTCCAGGCGGCCGAACGACTTGGCGGGAAGCGCGTGTTGGGCCCCAGGAAGAATCCGGGGAGCGAGCTCGTCGTCGGACATTTCACCGACCCCGAAGGCAACTTGATCGGTGTCGCGGGCGCCGCGTGAGGCACCGTCAAGTGTCGTCGCCGCCCCTGGCGCGGTCTGCGAGGAGTCCGAGGCCGATGCCGAGCATCCAGACGTCTTTGCTGACGCCAATGCCGGCGGGTGTGGGCCAGACACTGTTCGGCTTGTGGAGGGCAGGTGTGCGCAAGTACATGGCGAGCAGACTCCCGGCAAACGCGGTCAGCGCCGCGCCCGCGACCTTGTTCGGAACGACGGGTGCGAGCAGTGCGGCACCGATGCCGATCTCTGCGGTCGCGAGAACTTTGAGGAAGGTCGTCGGCGGCACCCTTCGCATGAACGGGAACGCGCCCGACGCCATGCCGTGGATGCCCTGAGCCTGTTCCTCGTTGCCGTGCCACTTCTCCAAGCCGGAGTGGAGGATGAAAGCGCCGGTGGTGACGCGGGCAGGGACGTCGCGGAAGCCGAGTGGCACGTTCTCACCATACCCAGCACCCCGTGGTCAATGGCGCGCTGACGGCTGATACTTCCATCAACCGTAGGTACGCCCGCGCTCATGTACTCGTCCGACGTGCTCATGCCGCCCAGAATGACCGGTTCCGACGCGCGTTGGTCGAGCACCGATCGATCGCGGTTTTGTACGCGTCGTCGAGGCCGACATTGCCGGGGCGTTCGCGGTTCTCTCAGGTGGTAGAAGTCGTTGCGGCGGCGACGATACGGAAGCGAATTTGAGCCGTGCTTCCCAGGTTCCCGGTGGCGGTGACGGTGTAGATACCGGTCCGAGCGCCGAGTGCCGTCTGGTACGTCGCGGTGACGGCGCCGTCGGCGGACGCAGTGTGCGGGCCGCCCGTGTACTTGCTCGCGGCGGAGTCGATTTCGAACTTGATCGTCTCGGACGGTACAGCTCCGGTCAGCATGAGCTGAAAGGCCTGACCCGCATGCCCTTGGGATGGGGTGGCTACCAGCTTGAGCGGTCGCGCAGGTGGGATTCGCAGGGTTTGCCCTTCGGTGAGACGGTCGGGGTTGGCGACGTGATTGGCCGAGACAATGGCGGAGATCGCGACATGGAAATGGTGGGCGATCGTCGTCAGGGTGTCGCCCCGTTTCACCCGGTAGGTGATCGGCGGCGTTGTCGTCGTCGTGGTGAGCACGGTGGCACTGGTCGACGCGGTCGTGGGCACCGCTGTCGACCCCGGGGCCGCGCCATGTCTCGTGCTGGATGATGTGCTGCAGCCAGCCGCGAGCGCGACGCAACTGATCGCGACCGCGAGGTGGCCTCGACGCGTTGTGGCGCGGTTTGCGATCGACGGGTGCGCTGCTTGTTTCATCCGCTCCTTCTGACGAGCCGACGAGCCGGACGGTCCGGCCAGGATGCCAGGCGTCCGCCACCAGCACGCCAAGGTTCGCGCCGGTCAACCGTGAAAGTCCGCCTGACCAGGTCCTCC
>JAUZEM010000527.1 GCA_030839005.1 Actinomycetota bacterium
GCCGGAAGTCCTTCGACCTCGACCCGGCGGACAAGCTCGGGAACGATGCGCGCCAACTCGCCACCATGTTCGGCAACATGACGGTCGAGTATCTCTTCGGGTGCGCTCCTCACCAGCGCCCGTAAGGCCTCGCGCCACGGTCCGTACGGCGCGTCGACGTGCTCGTCGGTGCGACCGAGCAAGACCAGCGCACCGTCGGCATGCACCGACCGGGCGAGCTCGGCGACCAGGCGCGTCTTCCCGATGCCGGGCTCACCGGCGATCATCACCACGCGCCGTTCTCCCGCCGCCGCGGCTTTCCACTCCGCGCCCAACTGGTCGAGCGCAACATCGCGTCCTGCGAACGGCCACTCGCCTTCGTCCGGTGCGAGCGGACCCGGGAGCGGCGCGGCGAGCGCAGCCGCGGCCGGTGTCCACGCGACGTCGGCCGCACCGACAGGCTCCGGAATGCCCTTGAGTTCGAGCGTGCCCAAGGACCGGAATTCGTGCCCACCACGACTACCCGACAAGAGGCGGACCACCTCGCTCACCAGAATCTGGCCCGCTGCGGCCGCGGCGCATAGCCGCGAACCCTCGACCACCGGCACGCCGTACCAGTCATCACCCTCGCGGGTGGCGTCACCCGCTGAAATCCCAACCCTCATCGCAACGCGATCAGCCGCACCACGGGACGCAGCATCGATCGCTCGCTGCATGGCGACGGCTGCCGACACCGCGTCAGAAGCGCTCCCGAACGCGAGCATCAGCCCATCACCGAGACTCTTGACCACCTCCCCGCCATGCGCCTCGACCTGGCGCTGTAGGAGATCGAAATGACGGCGGCGCAGATCATCGAACCGATCGTCCCCGAGGCGCGTCAAGAGCTCCGTCGAACCCACGATGTCGGTGAAGCAAATGACGACCGTCCCGGCCACGAACCCCCCTTTGCGAGCCGCAGCCTAGATCCCGGGCCCGACGGGACCCTCGGGGCTGGCGGGATGTGGGGGTGCCGCGCGTCGGGATCTCTCGACGACGAGATCGCCGTGAGGTAGCGAAATCCGGAATGTTCGCGCGGGCGTCTGCGGTCCGGCCTCTCGGCTCCTCCCAGTCCTCTTGTCGCCCGAGGGCGGTGAGGTCGAGGAAGTAGTACGAGCCGCCGATGCCCTCGAGTCCACGCGCGTACTGCGAGTAAGTGCGGTACACGCGTCCGTCGACCTGGACGAAGCAAGTACGCCCGGGCATGTCGTAGGGCTGGTCGGCGGTCTTCATGCCCCACGCAAGTTGCGGGTAGGTCACGCTGCGCGGTACCGGCAAGGCCTCCGACCCGGGGACCGAAGTCCTTGGGTCGGAGGCGTCGCCGCATGAGAAGGCTCGGAGCCGCGCGTCAGCTTTTCCTCTACGCACAGGTCTTCGTCGTGCCATCGCACCACATCCAGCGAGTGGTCACCTGGTAGGAACCGAGCGAGTAGGCGGTTCCACCAAACGAAATCAGCGTGGTCGCCCTTACCCACTCGCCTTGCCCGGAGAGGAACGTAATGCCCGAGCTGTCATAGACGTACTGACCGGTGCCGTAGGTGTTGCCGCCCCAACTCGCGGCAGCCGGGGAGTCATAACCTTGGAGCTGTGAGCTGTACCACCACTGCGCCCAGGTCGTGATGGTGAACGCGGTTCCGGAGGCGGTTCTTCCGGTACAGGGCATCCGACCTTCGGCCTGCACGAGCAAGTGTCCCGCCGAGTCGAGGTGCGATACGAGGCTTGCCGATTCGGTGCAACTCGTCCGCGGAATGGTGTACGAGCTCGTCGCCCAGAACGTTGACGCCCCCGCGGGGCCGCATGTCAGGACGAGCGCGGTCGCGACCGTCGCCGAACCAAGGATTGCCGTTCGCACAAGTTTCTTGAACACGATCCCTCCTAAGGGTGATGCGGTCGACCGTTGTCGACCGTCTCTAGGAAGGATGTGCCGAGCCGAGTCGCGGGGCTGTGCCTTCCCGCACGATCTGAACGTGCTCCTCGGCACACAACATTTCACGCTCGCTGAGCCGGCGTTGTGCGCGCGGCGTCCTGGTCATTGGGTTGGGAAACCGCGGAGCTCGACTTCGCGGGTTTGTCCTCCGACATTGAGGAAGGCAGCCATGCGCGAATGAGCTTCGGGATCGCTCAGGCTCGCGCGGAAAAGTTGATCTTCAGTGAGGAGTCCTTCGGTCGGGTCGGGCAGTGCGGCATCGACAGCGGTCTTCGCGCGGGCGATGGCTTCGGCCGGGAAGGACGCGATGCGCGCGGCGAGTGCGTCGACGTACGGGCGGAGCTCGCCGTCGGGAAGCGCGCGGTTGACATACCCCCACTGCGCAGCAGTGTCGGCGTCGATGTCGTCGCATCCGAGCACGATCTCCAGCGCTCGGGCCCGGCCGACAAGGCGGTGTAACCGTTGGGTACCGCTCCCGCCGGGGATAATGCCGACGGCGACTTCTGGCTGGGCCAGTATCGCTCTGCCGATCGCGGCGAAGCGCATGTCGAACGACAGAGCCAGTTCGCTGCCGCCGCCGCGGGCGATGCCCTCGAGTATGACGATCGTTGCCTTGGGCATCGTACGGAACCGATCGACCATGGCCTGGAAGCCGCCGAGTTCGGGATGACGGGCGGTGTCGTCGGTGGGCAATGCCTGGATCAGCGTCACGTCGGCATGAGCGGCGAAGAACTCGGGGTCGGCGGAGTCGAGGATCAGAACCCGTATGGAGTCATCGACTTCGACCTGGCGGCCGAAGCGATCGAGCTCGAGGATGAGCGCGAGGTCGAGCAGGTTGATGGGAGGATGGTCGATCGTCGCGCGAGCGATTCCACCCTCGACACGGACGCGCAGACATGAATAGTCGTCGTAAGCCATGACGGCGAATGTACGACAGATCATCTCGCGCATGGCGCGATTCGCGCCGGATTCAGGGCACCGTTCGACGTGCTCGCCGTAACCGCTTCCGATCGTGCAATCTTTGTGCGTGACGGACGCTGTTGGAGGTGCACCCGCGAGGTGGTTCGACGATCCAAGTGGAAGGCATCGTCTGCGCTATTGGGACGGCACGCAGTGGACACGTTGGGTGGCTGACGATCATCGGCCGTTTCAGGAACCGCTTCCCGAGGACGGTGTAGCCCTCGCCGGGCCCATCGCCGCACACGTCGGTGGCGAGCAACGGTTCTGGGCGCAGCTGATGATCCTCGGCGCTCCGTTCTTCGTTTCTGTTTTTGGTGCGCTCGCTGGGTTCGCCTTGGCGCATGGCGGGACGCAGCCCGGCGCGTTTCTCGGCATCTTCTGGTTGGTGTTGACGGCTGCGACGCTTCGC
>JAUZEM010000589.1 GCA_030839005.1 Actinomycetota bacterium
ACGGCGCCGAGCAGCGACATGCCTTCCGCCGCGTTCGCTTCGGCGACCCAGACCGCCGCGAACCCGAACTCGTCGGCCTCGCGCGCGATGTCGAGGGACAGGCCGGCGCCCAACGTCTGCAATCCCGCGACGCTCACTGCTCGATTGGTCATGCCGCCTCCACGATCGCCTTCAGGCGGCGCAGGTTACGGCGCCAGATCCCGCGCAGCACCGGCTTCGCCGCCAGGCCGCCGACCGGACCGCCCATCCACCAGGGAAAGGTCAGGCGTTCGTTCCAAGTGAATTGTGTGCGGCCGCCGCGGCGGCGGCGCAACGTGAAACGGCCGCGCCCGGCGACGACGCCGCGGTGCTCGATGCCCATCAACCGGCCGTGCTCCCACTCGGTCACCGTCATCCGGTCGGTCAGGTGGAACGGTCCGACCTTCGTAACGCAGTCGAACGTCGTACCGACGCCACGGGTCTGCGCACCGATGAAGCGGATGGCGTCCGCCTCGACCATCCAGTCGACGTGACGCTCGATCGGCTCTACGGTCCGCCACGTGTCGGCCGGCGGCGCGTCGATCGTGATCGCGACCCTGATTTTCATCAAACCGCCTGCAACGCCGCGGCCGCCTCGGCGGGCGCGACGATGTTCACCGACAGGCCCGTGGCCAGCTCGAAACCCGCGTACGCGGTGACGCGGGGAACCACGTCGACCCACCACTGGAACCGTTCGGCATGGTCACGGGGCGCGCTCTCGATCATGACGTTGTACGCGACGTCGCCGAGCGCCCGTCGCAGTCGCGCGATCGCGTCGCGCAACCCGACGCCCACGGCGCGCGTCTCGTCGTCGGCTGCCTCGTCGAACCGGGGACCGCCGTCGGCGAGCGCGAGACGGACGGTGAAGGGCGTCGGTGACGCGGGCGGGCACCAGACGACCACGGCGCCGTCGACGACTTTGTGCTTCTGGTCGTTCGTGAACGTCGCCGGTGCGAAGCGATCGAGGCGGACCTGTACGCGCGGTGGCACGAGATCGAGCGCCACGAGTTGGGCGTGCGGATGCTCGATCGACGCGCCCGCGTTCTTGCCTTGGTTGACGAACGCTTGCGCGTATCGACAACCGTGCGCGAGATGGAAGCGGGAGCGGTCGCGTAGCATGAGCAGCACGTCGGTCGCCGCCCCGTCCGAGAGTGCGCCCATGTCGACGTCGTGCGCGGGAGAAAAGATCACGACCTCATGCGCGCCCGGAACGCCGTCGCCGACGATCGGGTACTTGTTCGGAACGACCCGCAGATGCCAACCCGCCGTATCGGGGTCGCCGTCGCCGAGGCGCGCGACCTCGGGTGGCGTGTCGTGCTCGTTGCCAACGCAGAACGGACAGCTCGCGACGCTCGCCGGTAGCGGTTCGGCGTGCACACGGAATGTGTCCGGACGCAGGGCGCGCGCGGGCACGAGAATGACGCGATCTCCGGTCAGCTCGTCGACGAGGAGTTGTTGCATCGAACGGTCAGGGTAGGCGGCCCGCGCCGCGTAGCCTGGACCGCATGGCCGTGCGGTTGGTGATCATCGGAGGCGGTCCCGCGGGAAATAGCGCGGCCACGGTCGCGGCGTCGATCGGCGCCGAGGTCACGATGATCGAGCGCGACATCGTGGGCGGTGCCGCGCATCTCTGGGACTGCATCCCGAGCAAGGCGATGGTCGCGACCGGCAACGAGCTCGCCGAGCTCGCGCACGCGAAGACAATGGGCCTCGAGGCGTCGGGTCGCCTCGACGTCGACGCCCTGCGCGAACGCATCTCGGGGATGGAAGACAAGCTGCGCATGGGGGTCACGAGCCTGCTCGAGTCGCAGGGCGTACGCCTCATCCGCGGCGCGGGCCGGCTGACCGGCGCGTACACGGTTGCGGCTGATACGGCCGACGGCACCCTGGAGCTGGAGGCCGACGCGATCCTGCTGTCGACCGGGTCGCGTCCGCGCGTGCCCGACTGGGCGGCGATCGACGGCGAGCGCATCTTGACGACGCGCCAGGCGTACCCGCCGCCCGAGATTCCCGATCATCTCGTGGTGATCGGCTCCGGCGTCACCGGTGTCGAGTTCACGCACATGTTCAGCGCGCTCGGCTCGCGGGTGACGCTGATCGTCTCGCGCCAGCAGGTGTTGCCGTACAAGGACCCGGAGGTCGCGGCAGTGCTCGAGGACGAGTTCCTCCGCCGCGGGGTGAAGCTGCTGAAGGGCGCGCGTGCAATCTCGAGCGGACGCGAGGGCGAGAAGGTCTTCATCGCGTGCGACGACGGCCGGGCAGTCGACGGCTCGCATGCGTTGCTGTGCGTCGGATCGATTCCCAATAGTGAGGGGCTCGGTTGCGACGTGGCCGGCGTCGACGTCGACGAGCACGGTTACATCCCCGGCAATCGTCACTGCCAGACGAACCTTCCGCACATCTACGCGGCCGGCGACGTGTCCGGTCGTTTGCCGTTGTCGTCGGTAGCGGCGATGCAAGGACGGAAGATCGCCGAGCACGTGATGGGCCTGACGGCGCGTGCGCACCGCCATCTCGACTACGACAAGGCCGCGCAAGCGATCTTCACCGACCCCGAGATCGCCGAGGTCGGCGTCGCCGAAGCCGAGGCGTTCGCCGCCGGGCGCAAGCTGCGGGTGACGAAAGTGCCGTTCTCGGCGAACCCGAAGGCGTTGATCAACGGCGACACGCGCGGGTTCGTGAAGATCCTGTCCGATCCCGCGACCGGCGTCGTTCTCGGTGGCGCCATCGTCGGTCGCAACGCGGCGGAGCTGATCTCGGTGATCGCGGTCGCGGTCACGAATCATCTGAAGGTCGTCGACATCGTCGATTCCCTGCTCGTCCACCCTGCGCTCTCGGAGTCGCTCGCCGACGCGGCCTCCTGATATGCGCGCGTTGGTAACGGGTGTCGCCGGATTCGTCGGGAGCCATCTCGCGGAGAGCCTGCTGGCGCGTGGCGACGCGGTGCTCGGCGTCGACTGCTTCACGCCGTACTACGCCCTGGCGGAAAAGGAACGGAACCTTGCGACGGCTCGGCGCCACGCGAAGTTCGAGTTCGCCCACGCCGATTTGCGGTCGGTCGCGATCGAGGCGTTGCTCGACGGTGTCGATGTCGTGTTCCACCAGGCCGCGCAGGCCGGCGTGCGGCTCTCGTGGTCGGACGGGTTCGGCGACTACATGGGTCACAACGTCCTCGCGACGCAGCGATTGCTCGAAGCCGTGGTCGCGGCTCGACCCGGAGCCCGCGTCGTCTACGCATCGTCGTCCTCGGTGTACGGCAATCAACCGCGCTACCCCGTTCACGAGGACGACCTCCCGAGGCCGTTCAGCCCCTACGGCGTCACCAAGCTCGCCGCCGAGCATCTGTGCGGGCTCTACGCGGAGAACTGGGACGTCTCCACGGTGGCCCTGCGTTACTTCACCGTGTTCGGTCCCCGCCAGCGACCCGACATGTCGATCCATCGCCTGTGCGAGGCGGCCATTCACGGCATCCCGTTCCCGCGCTACGGCGACGGCGCGCAAGTCCGCGAGTTCACCTTCGTCGACGACATCGTGCGCGGCAATGTCCTCGGCGCCGAATGCGACGTCGCGCCCGGCTCCTACTGCAATCTCGCGGGCGGGGGAGAGATCGCGCTGTCGGAGCTGATCGAGCTCGTCGGCGAGCTCGCCGGCGCGCCGGTGAACATCGACCCGCAGCCGCGCCAAGCGGGGGACGCGCGGCGCAACGGCGGATCGATCAGCCGCGCGCGCGAGTTGCTCGGTTGGGCACCGGAGGTGACGCTGCGCGACGGGTTGGTCGCGCAGCTCGCGTGGCACCGGTCACGCGCGTAATTCTCCGGCGAGCACGGTCACCGCGCGGCCCGTGAGCAACGCGCGGTCACCCTTCTGCATGACCGTCACCTCGCCGCCGCGCGGCGAAGCCTGGAACGCGCGCAGCTCGTCCTTCCCGACGCGTGGCGCCCAGTAGGCGACGAGCACGCAGTACATCGATCCGGTGACGGGGTCCTCGTCGATACCGATCCGGGGCGCGAAGCATCGAGACACGATGTCGTAACCGTCGTCGCCGGGCGCGGTGACGTAGACACCGCGAACGTTGCGCAGCGCCCGGAGCTTGACGACGTCGGGTGCGAGCGTGCGCACCGTCGACGGGCTGTCGACGACGCACATGAAGAAGTCCCCGTCGGTGCGCAGCATCTCACCGCTCGGAAGCCCGAGCGCGTCGAAGAGCTCGGGAATCGGCGGCGCGGGCACCGGTTCGGCAACCGGGAAGTCGAGCGTGATGCCGTGCGCGCCCGCGTGCTCGGCTCGAAGCTCACCGCTGCGCGTGTGGAACCGAGCGGTTGCGTCCGGCGCGACCCGTCCGGTCTCGAAGAGCACGTGTGCGCTCGCGAGCGTCGCATGACCGCAGAGGTCGACCTCGACCTCGGGCGAGAACCACCGCAGGTCGAACCCGCCACCGGCGTCGCGCGCTCGGACGAAGGCCGTCTCCGAATGGCGCATCTCCGCTGCGACGCGCTGCATCCACCGAGCTTCGCCGTGGTCGAGCACGACGGCCGCGGGGTTGCCGCCGAAGGGCTCCGACGTGAAGGCGTCGACGACGAAGATCGGCAGGCTCATCCCAAGATGCTGCCACGCCCCGCGCCCACCCCCGGCGCATTCTTGCCAACAGTTGGCACGATTTCTGTACGTGACGCGTCAGTTTTCTTGCGAACAGTTGGCACGATTTCTGTACGTGACGCGCCGTTTTTCCACCAAACAGTTGGGTGGGTTTCTGCCCGCCACGCGCCGTTTTTCCACCAAACAGTTGGTGGGAATGGGGGTTATTCGATGACGGCTAGGACGTCTCCGGTGCCGACGGAGTCGCCGGCGGTGACCCGGATCTCCTTCACGGTGCCGGACGTCTCGGCGTTGATGTGGTTCTCCATCTTCATCGCCTCGAGCACCACGAGGGCGTCGCCCGTCGCGACCTCGGCGCCCAGCTCGACGAGCACCTTCACGATCGTGCCCTGCATGGGAGCGGTGACGGTGCCGCTCCCCCCGCTGCCCCCGCTGCCCCCCGTCAGCGCGGGCTTCGGGCGACCACGAGGAGCCGCGCCCGACGAGGCCGAGGGCGCGGGTGCCTCCGGGAGCCAGACCTTCACCTGGAAGCGGCGTCCGTCGACCTCGACCGGCACCGTCTGCTCGACGAGTGGGGCGGCAGGCTCGCCCTCCGCGGGCGGGACCTTCAAGGCGGTCGCGTCGCGCGCGTGTGCCGCGAACTGCGACCGGTCGACCTCGCTCTCGACCCAGCTCGTCGAATGAGTGACCTCGCGGAAGGCCGCGGTGGCCAAGAACGTCAAATGTGCGGGAATCGTCGTTTTGATGCCGGCGATCTCGAATTCGGACAGCGCGCGCACCATGCGGTCGATGGCGCGGTCGCGATCGGGGGCCCAGACGACGAGTTTGCCGACGAGGTTGTCGTAGTACTGCGAGATTGCGTCGCCCTCCTCGTAGCCGCCGTCCCAGCGCACCCCGGGCCCCGACGGTACGCGAAGGCGCGACACGGTGCCCGGCGAGGGCAGGAAGTTCTTCGTCGGGTCCTCGGCATTGATGCGGCACTCGATCGAGTGACCCCGCCGCTCGATCGTCTCCTGGCTGAACGACAGCGACTCGCCCGACGCGACTCGGAATTGCTCGGCGACGAGGTCGAGGCCGGTGATCTCTTCCGTGACGCAATGCTCGACCTGTAAACGCGTGTTCATCTCGAGGAAGAAGAACTCCCCGTCCTGGTAGAGCATCTCGACCGTTCCGGCGTTGACGTATCCGCACGCGAGCGCGACTTTCACCGCGGCCTCACCCATGGCGCGACGAGTGTGGTCGGGGATGCTCGGTGCGGGCGCCTCCTCGATCAACTTCTGGTGCCGGCGCTGGGTCGAGCAGTCGCGATCGCTCAGGTACGCGGCGTTCCCGTGGGTGTCGCAGAAGATCTGCAGCTCGACGTGGCGAGGCCGGGTGAGGTATCGCTCGAGGTAACACTCCGGCCGGCCGAAGTACGCCTGCGCCTCTCGCTTCGCAGAGTCGAGCGCGCTCTGCGCGTCGTCGGCCCCCTCGACGACCTTCATGCCCCTTCCACCACCGCCGTACGCGGCTTTGATCGCGATGGGGTAGCCGTGTTCTTCACCGAACGCGACGATCTCGCTCGCATCGTTGATCGGGGTCGTGGTGCCGGGCACGCTCGCGACGTCGGCTCGTTGCGCGGCGAGGCGCGAGGAGATCTTGTCGCCCATGACCTCGATCGCCTCGGCCGGAGGTCCGATCCAGGCGACGCCCGAGCTCGTGACGGCCCGCGCGAAGTCGGCGTTCTCGGAAAAGAACCCGTAGCCGGGGTGCACACCGTCCGCGCCGCTCTTGCGGATCGCGTCGAGGATGGCCTCGGTGTTGAGATAACTCTCGGCCGCGGTCTGACCGCCGATGGCGTAGGCCTCGTCGGCGTAGCGCACGTGTGCGGCGTCGCGGTCGAGCTCCGAGTAGACGGCGACGCTCGCGATATCGAGCTCGCGGCACGTCCGCATCACGCGAATCGCTATCTCGCCCCGGTTGGCGATCAGGATCTTCGAGAGCACGGCTGCGTATCCTAAGGGTGCGCGTGCGGACGCAGCGAAGTGTCGCCGACCGTCGAACCGAGCCGCGGTGCGCCGCGAGGGAGCCATGGTGATGCCGCCCGAGCCCGCGGTTTGGAGCGATCCAGACCTCGCAGGTACACGGTTTCGCGACATCCGCTGGTTCGAGCGCATCGACTCCACCAACCGGTACCTGCTCGAGTGCGCGTCCGCGGGTTCTTCCGAAGGCGTGGTCGCGGTCGCCGACGAACAGACCGCCGGGAGGGGTCGGCTCGGGCGCGCGTGGGTCGCTCCCGCGGGCTCCGCGCTCCTCGTCTCGGTGCTGTTGCGGCCGGCACTGCCCGTCGAGCGCAGGCACCTCGTCACTTTGGCGGCCGGGCTCGCCGCCCTCGATGCGATCGACGCGCTCACAACCGTGCGCGCGGGCCTGAAGTGGCCGAACGACGTCGTTGTCGACGCCCGGAAGCTCGCGGGGATCCTCGCCGAGGCCGACGGAGCGGGTGCCGTTGTCGTCGGTATGGGTTGCAACGTGCAACCGGCGGCATTGCCCGCCGAGCTTCGCGACATCGCGACCGCGATTGCGATCGATCGCGCGCGACTTCTCGTCGAATGGCTTCGGGCCTACGACGCGCGGCTCGGCGCGCTCGACCGCGTCGTCGCCGACGCAATCGCCCGATCGGCGACGCTCGGCCGGCGAGTACGCGTCGAGCTCGCAGACGAGACCTTCGAAGGCACCGCCCGCGCGCTCACCGACGAAGGGTTCCTGGTCGTCGACGGCCGGGTCGTCAGCGCGGGCGACGTCGTGCACCTACGGTTCTCGAGCACCTAGGGGTCGAGGTCCTTCGCGACGAGATCTCGGAACGCGGCCGCGAGGCGTTCGCTCACGGGCCCGCCAACATTGCGCAGCCGCCCGCCGTCGACGCACGCGATCGGCTGCACCTCTCGGGTCGTCGACGACAGGAACGCTTCGTCGCTCGGCGCGAGCTCGTCGATCGGAACGTCGCGCTCCTCGGTCGGGATGCGCGACTTCTTGCCGAGTTCGAGCAACAGCGCGCGGGTCACCCCCAACAGGCACCCGGCGCTCGCCGGCGGAGTGCAGAGCACGCCGTCGCGCACGAGAAACACGTTCGAGCCCGTCGCCTCGCAGAGATTGCCCTTCGTGTTGGCAAAGACCGCTTCGCCCGCACCCTTGTCGCGCGCGTACGCGAGGGCGCGAACGTTGGCTGCATAGGAGATCGTCTTCAAGCCGACGAGCGCGCCGCGCTCGTTGCGGGTCCAGGGCGCGATCACGACATCGACGCTCGCCGCCGCGGGTTCGATCGGGAACGCGAGGATGAAGGCACTCGGCGGCCCGTGGCCTCGACCGGAGCCCGGTGGCGCGACTCCGCCCGTCACGGTGATGCGCAGGCGGGCCTCGGTCAGCGCGTTGGCGCGCAACACCGCGTCGGCGGCGCGGCGTAGTTCCGAAATGTCGGGGAGCTCGAGCCCCAGTCCGTCGGCGGATGTGCGGAGCCGCGCGAGATGGCGTGTCCATGCGAACGGCACACCGCGGTACACCCGGAGCGTTTCGAACACCCCGTCGCCGACGACCAATCCGTGGTCGAGCACCGACACCTTCGCGTCGCTCAGCGCCGTGAGACTGCCATCGATCCACACGGTCATGCGGCTACGACCTCCGGCCCTCGAACACAACGTCGCGTGGGTACACCGACCGGGCCTCCGGATCTGCGCCTGGGGCGGTCATGCGGCTACGACCTCCGGCCCTCGAACACGACGTCGCGTGGGTAACGACCGGGCCTCCGGATCTGCGCCTGGCGGTCATGCGGCTACGA
>JAUZEM010000031.1 GCA_030839005.1 Actinomycetota bacterium
GAGATCGCGCCGCAGGACGAGAACGATGCCCAGGACAATGAGGGCCAGCGCAACGATGACCCGACCGACCCAGCGAAGGACGGGGTTGCTTCGTCGTCCCGGCACGAGACTCGTCATCAGCGTGGCCCAACTGACCGCGCCCCACATGAGCCGGCGCCGCAACCTGGGGACGCCCAACTCCGCCATCACGAGAAGGAATACCTCGTCGGCATCGGACCGATCCGTGAGCGGCAGCAGTGGCGGTGCGGCGGAAGAGGTCGATGGAGCATCGCGAAAGTTCTGGCACAGAAAGTCGTGGAGTACGGCAGCCTTCGTGTACTTGCCGTATCGGGGAAACAGCCACGTGAGACTTCTCGGTACGGAAGCCAGGTCGGTCGAGAACGGAACCTCGGGCGACGCGGTCACCTCGAGTTGACGCGCCACGCCGCGGAACGTCCCGGACCACGTCAACCTCTCGGTCACGAGCCAGCCGTAGGGGTCACCGGGTCCGGCCTCGCGCAGCGCGATCGACCGAGGCGCGAACACCAGTCAGCTCCGGCGACGGGAGGCGAGGAGGTTGAGGGCGGATCCGGCATTGAACCATTCGATGTGCTCGTCGGAAAGCGTGTGGCTCGCGGCGATCACCTCGGCGGTGCCGTCGGCATGTCGCAACGCGACGTGCACCGAGCTGCCCGGCGCCGACAGCCCGCCGAGGTCGACGAGGTCGACGAGGTCGTCCACCCGAACCTTGTCGTAGTCGGCGGGATCGGCGAAGGTGAGGGGCAACACCCCCTGCTTCTTCAGGTTGGCTTCGGCGATGCGCGCGAACGACCGAGCGAGCACTGCGCGTCCTCCCATGTAGCGCGGCTCCATCGCCGCGTGCTCACGCGACGAACCCTCTCCGTAGTTCTCGTCACCGACCGCGATCCATTCAATGCGCGCAATCTTGTATTCGAGAGCCAGTTCCGGCAAGGGCTTGATCGACCCGTCGCGCGCGTCGACCCCGAGGCCCGGTCCCGCGTCGGCGAACGCGTTGACCGCGCCGAGGAACAGGTTCCGCGAGATGTGTGCGAGATGGCCGCGATAGGTCAGCCACTTCCCCGCGGGCGAGACGTGGTCGGTCGTGCACTTGCCCTTGGCCTTGAGCAGAACCCGCAATCCGCGGATGTCATGTCCGTCCCATGCCGGGAAGGGTTCGAGCAGCTCGAGACGATCCGACTCCGGGGCAACTGCGACGGTCACGCGCTCGGGATCGTGTGCCGGCGCCGCGAACCCGCTCGCGCCGCGATCGAAGCCGCGCGCCGGCAGATCGTCGGCGACCGGCGGGTCGAACTCCAGCAGGAAAGAACCATCCAAGCGCCCACTCAGCGCCATGCCCACAACCGTCTCCGGCGACCCGATGAACGCGAGGGTGTTCTTGTTTCCGTCGTTTCGTGCGGGGAAGTTGCGATTGAACGAAGTGACGATCACATTGGGTCCTCCCGGCGCGTCGTCGCGTCGCCACTGCCCGATGCACGGTCCACACGCGTTGGCGAGCACCGTCGCGCCGATGGCCTCGAGATCGGCGAGCAGACCGTCACGCTCGATCGTGGCGCGCACCTGCTCGGAGCCGGGCGTGATCATGAGGGGCGTCTTCACGCGCAGGCCACGCGCCGCGGCCTGGCGCGCCAGGTGCGCGGCGCGCCCGATGTCCTCGTACGACGAGTTCGTGCACGAACCGACGAGCGCGGCCGAGAGCTCCGTCGGATAGCCCTCGCGAACAGCTGCCGCCGCGACCTCCGACACGGGGCGAGCGAGGTCGGGCGTGTGCGGGCCGACCAGGTGCGGCTCCAGGGCGGACAGGTCGATCTCGATGATGCGATCGAAGAACCGCTCGGGATCGGCCTCGACCTCGGCGTCGTCGACGAGGTGCTCGGCGTGGCGATCGGCGAGATCGGCGATCGCTTCGCGCCCGGTCGCTTTCAGGTACTTGGCCGTGTTGTGGTCGTAGGCGAACAGCGAACAGGTGGCACCGATCTCGGCTCCCATGTTGCACACGGTCGCCCTGCCCGTCGCCGAGATCGACTGTGCGCCCGGACCGAAGTACTGCACGATCGCGTCGGTGCCGCCCGTGACCGTGAGGATGCCGGCGACCTTCAAGATGATGTCCTTCGCCGCGGACCAGCCCGACAGCGTCCCCGTCAGCCGCACACCGATCAGCTTCGGGACCCGAGTGTTGTAAGGCCACCCCGCCATCACGTCGACGGCGTCGGCACCGCCGACGCCGATGGCCAGCATCGCGAGGCCGCCCGCGTTCGGCGTGTGCGAGTCGGTGCCGATCATCATCCCACCCGGGAACGCGTAATTCTCCAGCACGACCTGATGGATGATGCCGCTGCCCGGCTTCCAGAAGCCGATGCCGTACTTCGACGAGACCGTCCGGAGGAACTCGTAAACCTCGCGGTTGGTATCGAGCGCGACCTGCATGTCGGCGTCGGCGCCGACGCGCGCTTGGATCAGGTGATCACAGTGCACCGTGGTCGGCACCGCGACCGACGGCATCTCCGCGAGCATGAATTGCAGCAACGCCATCTGCGCCGTCGCGTCCTGCATCGCGACGCGGTCGGGACGGTAGTCGGCGTAGTCGACGCCGCGCGCCGACCCCGCCCCCCACGGATCGTCCGCATGCGCGGCAAGAACCTTCTCCGCGAACGTCATGGGCCGGCCCAGCCGCTCACGAGCGATGGCGATCCGCCGCGGGAAGGTCGCGTATACGGCCTCGACGAGGGATTCGGGCGTCGTGGGTCCGATCGTTTCAGGCATGCTGCAGAGCTCCTGTTCTCAACGAGAACTCGATCTCGAACGTCGTACGGTCGGCGGGATAGCGGTGTTCGGAAACGAGCGTGGGCACTCCGGCCGCATCGTGGGTGATGCGCCGGGAGAGCAGCAACGCGGCCCCGGGAGCGCACGCGAGCACGCGCGCCGTCCCGGCACTCGCGATTTCCGCGGTGATCGTCTGGTGCACCGAGCCGAGCTCGACTCCGCGCAACGGCAAAAGGTCGTAGAACGGGGCGCGCTCGACGTCGGCGCGGGACACGTCGGCACCGACATCGGCGCGGACCCATACGGTGACCAACGCGAACGGCTCATCGTCGGCGAGGTTGACCCGTTCGACGCGCAGCACATCGGAACCACGGTCGACCCGCAGCGCGTCGGCGACGGCGGCGGGCGCGTCGACGAAACCGAACGCGAGGACCTCTCGCCCCGGACGCGCGCCGGCGGCTTCGACCGCCGCTTCCACCGTCGTCACCCGCCCGAGGGGCTGACGCACGGGGTCGAGCGCGGCGAACCAACCCGCGCCTCGCCGGCTGGTGACGAGCCCTTCCTGGCGCAACAGGTCGAGCGCGCGGCGTACCGTCACCCGGCTGGTGCCGTACTCGCGGGCAAGCTCGAGCTCACCGGCCAGGGCTCCCCCGGCGCCGACGTCGCGGGCCGCGATCCGGGCACGGAGGGCGTCGGCCAGGTCGAGGTAGCGCACGACCTGTATTATATTTGTCTACGTCCGTCCTGACAAGTCGACGGGTGGCGGGCCCGAGTCGCGGACGATCGGGTCGAGCTCGAAATAGGGCCGCACGGTGAAACCGAACGTCCGGGCGATGAGGAGCGCCGGGAAGGTCTGCACGAACGTGTCGTAGGCGCGCACGTTCGCGTTGTAGATGCGCCGCGCGACCTGGATGCGGTCGTCCGTGTCGGCGAGCTCCTGCTGCAGAGCGAGGAATTGGTCGCTGGCGCGCAGTTCGGGATAGCGCTCGGCCACCGCCATCAGCTGCGCGACACCGCGACCGAGCGCCTGCTCGCGCGTCGCTTGCTCGTCTGGTTCGCGTATCGACGCCATCGCGTCGGCGCGTCGCGCAGTAACCGCCTCCAACGTCACTTGCTCGTGGGCCGCGTACCCCTTCACGGTGTCGACCAGGTTCGGGATCAGGTCGTAGCGCCGCTGCAGCTCGGTGTCGATGTCGCGCCACGATTCGCGCGTCAAGTTCCGCAGGTGCACGAAACGGTTGTAGACGGCGAATGGCACCGCGATGACCACGAGCGCGACCGCGCCAATGACGACGAGCGCGGTCATTGGGTCGATCTCGGCATGAGCACGGAGCGTACGCGATCAACGCGGCGGATAGGTCGAGTACACGACCGGTGGAATCTGGCGGTGGAACTCATCGAGCCAGCTCCCGAGGTCGAGCCATCGCGCCGGTTCGAGCTTGGGTCGAGCGAGGAGCACCCACGGCCCGTCGACCTCGACGCTGTCGAAGCCGTCGGCACCGAGCAGCCATTGCATCATGTTCCCGTCGAGCAGCGAGAACGCGAACCTCTGGTCGTCGCACTTGACCCGAAAGCGCCGGTTGAAGTCGTCGTACTCGAGTTCGACGTCATGAACGCCGAGATGGCCGCCGAGCCGCGTCACGAAGTCTTCGTGTCCGAGCCGGAGACGCGGGCACGCAGCCGGGATCGTCGCGAGCGCACACGTGAAGCGGTGGTAGCTCCGCCTCCGGGCGCCGTGGCCGTCCGAGCTCTGGTCGTAGTACCAGTAGTCGAACATGCGGATAGCTACGCCGTTGTGCACGCCGGATATCACCAACTCGGCGCCGCGCCCATCGCCCTTCGAGAACAGCGCGAACGGCATGTCGACGAGGTGCTCGACGTCGGCGATGGTGAACGTGAACCCGATGCGCTGTGCGAGGGCCATGACCGCCCGCACACGCGACTGCCGCACCTGGAAGCGGAGGAATGCGACCCCGGCGACGCCGGCAATGGCGACGAGGACGAAGAGGACGATCACGAGCACACCCGACGTCCTAGTGCGCTCGCCACGCGTCCTTGGGACGCGTCCGTTCCTTCACGACCGAGGGAAGACGACCGCGGGCAATGTCGGCGAGCGTGACGTGCTCGAGCACGTCTCTGAGACTCGCCCGCAACGCGACCCACACCTCGGGGAGACGCTCGGCCGCGCCGCCGTACGAGAGCTCGTCAGGTCGGATTCCTTGGACCGCGGCCAGCGGGCCCTCCACCGCTCGCAGCACGTCGGCGACGGTGATGTCGGCCGCGGGCCGGGCGAGCAGGTAGCCGCCCTCGGCGCCCCGCCGCGTGCGAACGATGCCCGATCTGCGCAACTCCGTGAGGATGTTCTCGAGGAAGTTCTGCGGGATGCCCTGGAGCCGCGCGAGGTACTCGCCCTTGACCGGTTCGCCGGACTTCTCAGCCGCCGCGAGCTCGACGGCCGCCCGAACCGCGTAGTCGGCCTTTGCGGTGATCCGCACGGGGGTGATTCTTACCGATCCGGCGAGCAGGCCGATGCCTAGCGATCGCGCTCCTCGATCTCGATCTTCCTCATCACGTCGCCCACCATCGTCGCCTGGGCGACGTCGATGCCTTCGACGACGTGGCCGAACAAGTTGTAGCTCGGCGTGAGCTTTCGAGTGCAGTCGTCGATACAGATGAAGAATTGTGATCCGTTGGTGTCCGGCCCGGAGTTCGCCATCGCGACCGCGCCGAGGGTGTACTCACCTTTGACCGGCTCGTCGGCGAACTTGTATCCAGGGTCGCCGCGACCGCTGCCCTCGGGGCAGCCGCCCTGGATCACGAACTCGGGCACGACCCGGTGGAACGTGAGCGAGTCGTAGTAACCCTGACGCGCGAGCCCGATGAAGTTGTTGACGGTGTTCGGCGCGAGCTGCGGGTCGAGATCCATCACGATCGACCCACGATCGGTCGTGATCGTGACCCGGTAGATCTTCGTGTCGTCCGTCTGCGGTTCGGGAGACTTCTTGGCGGCCACGAGGGGCTCCTTACGGCTTGGTGGTTGGTGTGCTGCTCGGTGCGGGACACTTCCCGGCCTTCACGGCCTGCGACAACGCGGACAGAACGCCTTGACGCATTGGATGGTCGGCCGGCGCAGTCACGAGGAACTGCTGCAGCGCGACGGCGCCCGCGCATTGCTTGTTCTCGATCTGCGACAGAAGCAGACCCTTGAAGACATACGAGTCAGGGTAGGTCGGATCGACCGAGATCGCCCGGTCGAGACTGGTACCCGCCGCGTCGAGCAGCTCTTTCTTCGTCGCCGGCGCCGTCACCTGTCGGGCGACGAGCGCGGTGAGCCATCCCGCGTACGCGAGCGGCTCGGCTTGAGTCGGGTCGAGCTTTGACGCCGCCACGTACTCTTCGACCGCGGCCGGCAACGCGCCGGCCGACACGAGCGCGCGGGCGTAACGGACG
>JAUZEM010000459.1 GCA_030839005.1 Actinomycetota bacterium
GGTGTCAGGCTCCACCGATCCCGAGATCGTTGCGTTCCTCGACACGCTCGGCCTGCGGCCGGGGGTGCGCGTAGAGGTGACGGAGAAGCATCCTTTCGACGGTCCCCTCGTGCTGCGGGTCGACGGCAAGGACCGCACACTCGGCGCCACGGTCGCCAATCAGGTTTACGTCCAGAAGTCCGCCTAGTCCCGGGGGAAGAAGCGAAATGACGCACGTACTGGCCGCCGAAGGCGGCTACCAGACTTTCTACCTGCACGGGGGTGAGTGGACGATCCTGCTCGCCTCCGTCGCGACCGCGCTGCTCGCCATACTCGTCGGGTTCTTCTTGATGCGAGGCGTGCTCGCGGCCGACGAGGGCACGGAGAAGATGAAGGAGATCGCCAAGGCGATCCAAGAGGGCGCGATGGCGTACCTGCGCCGGCAGTTCAAGACCATCGCCGTGATCCTCGTGCCGCTCGCGATCATCGTGTTCCTCACGTCGACGAAGGTGAAACAGGACTCGCTGTCGCTGCATCCCGGGCACCTCGCGCTCTCGTACGCGCAATCGGGCCTGTTCCGCACCGGCGCGTTCGTCCTCGGCTGTTTCATGTCGGGACTTACCGGGTTCATCGGAATGAGCCTCGCGGTACGCGGCAACGTGCGGACGGCTGCAGCCGCGAAGCGGGGGTCGATGCCGGCCGCGTTGCAGGTCGCGTTCCGCACGGGCGGCGTCGCCGGCATGTTCACGGTCGGGCTCGGTCTGCTCGGTGCCTCGCTGATCATGATCGCGTTCCAGAACACGAGCTCTGCGATCCTCGTCGGCTTCGGCTTCGGTGGATCGTTGCTCGCACTGTTCCTGCGGGTCGGTGGCGGCATCTTCACCAAGGCGGCCGACGTCGGCGCAGACCTCGTCGGCAAGGTGGAAGCCGGTATCCCCGAAGACGATCCGCGCAACCCGGCCACCATCGCCGACAACGTCGGCGACAACGTGGGCGACTGCGCCGGCATGGCTGCGGACCTCTTCGAGTCGTACGAGGTCACGCTGGTCGCGTCGATCATCCTGGGCGTTCCCGCGTTCCAGGCGATTTTCCCCGACAAGCCCGCGCTCTGGGCGGCGGGAGCGTTGTTCCCGCTCGCGGCCCGTGCGCTCGGCGTCCTCGCGTCGATCGTCGGCGTCTTCGCAGTGCGGGCGACCGACCGGGACAAATCCGCCATGGCGCCGATCAACCGGGGCTTTTTGACCGCCGGGATCCTCACCGTGCTCGGAACGCTCGCGCTGGCGTTGGTGTACGTGGGCAATCCCAAGGGCGGTTCGCTCTCGAATGTGGGCTGGCGCATGTTCGGCGCGGTGGTGGCCGGTCTCGTCCTCGCACAGATCGCGTCGCGCATCACCGAGTACTTCACGTCCACCGAGACGAAGCCGGTGCGGGAGATCGCGGAATCGGCCAACACCGGCGGTCCGGCGACTGCGGTGCTCGCGGGCATGGCCAGCGGGCTCGAGTCCTCGGTATGGGCGATCATCGCGATCGCGGGCGCGATCGCCGTTGCGATCGCGCTCGGCGGCAGCGACATCCAGTTCTCGCTGTACCTCGTCGCGCTCACGGGCATGGGCATGCTGGCGACGACCGGCGTCGTCGTGTCGGAGGACACATTCGGTCCGGTGGCCGACAACGCGGCGGGTATCGCCGAGATGTCGGGTGAGTTCGAAGGCGAGCCGGCTCGGATCATGGTGAGCCTGGACGCCGTGGGCAACACCACGAAGGCCGTGACGAAGGGATTCGCGATCGGTTCCGCGGTCATCGCGGCCGTCGCGTTGTTCTCGTCGTACATCGAAACCATCAAGAACCAGTTGAATCTCAACATCAGCGGCGACGACCTCTTCCGGAACCCGCTGACCGCCATCAACGTCGCGAACCCGAAGACGTTCATCGGTCTGCTCATCGGCGGCTCGGTCGCGTTCCTCTTCTCGTCGCTCGCGATCAGGGCGGTCGGTCGTACGGCAAACGTGGTCGTGCAGGAAGTGCGCCGCCAGTTCGCCGACGGTCTGATCATGAAGGGTGAGAAACGCCCCGACTACGGGCCGGTGATCGACATCTGCACGGCTGCGTCGTTGCGTGAGCTCGCGACGCCGGCGTTGCTCGCGGTGTTGACGCCCGTCATCATCGGGTTCGGGATCAACTACCTGGCACTCGGTGCGTTCCTGGCCGCGGTCATCCTCACCGGGCAGCTCATGGCGAACTTCTTGTCGAACGCGGGCGGTGCGTGGGACAACGCCAAGAAGTACATCGAGGACGGCCACTACGGCGGCAAGAACAGCGATGCGTATCGAGCGGCGGTGATCGGCGACACGATCGGCGATCCGTTCAAGGACACCGCCGGCCCCGCGCTCAACCCGCTCATCAAGGTCATGAACCTGATCTCGTTGTTGATCCTGCCGGCAGTCATCTCGCTGCGGAACAACTCGGGCGCGCGGTTCAGCATCGCGGGCGTCGCGCTCGTCGTGCTGCTCGCGGCGATTCTGTTCTCGAAGCGCTCCGGTGCGACGCTCCAGGCGGAAGGACCCACGACGGAAACGCCGCGCGCCGTCGCAGTCGGCGACTGATCAGTTCGGCGAAACCTGCGATCTTTTGTGCCGGCGGTACTCGAGGAACGGCGGGATGAGCGACAGCACGATGATCACCGCGACGACCGGCAGGATGTACTTGTCGATGGAGATCGACTTTCCGACCACGTAACCGAGCATGGTGATGCCCACCGTCCAGAGCACGGCGCCTATGAGGTTGGCACTCGCGAACTTTTTCCGGGGCATGTGACCTGCGCCCGCGAGCATCGGGACGATGGTGCGAACCACGGGTACGAACCGAGCGATCACCACCGCGCGTGGTCCGCGCCGGTCGAAGAACTCCTGCGCCCGTTCGAGATACACGGTCTTGAAAATCCTCGCCTCGGGCTTGAAGAGGCGGGTGCCGTAGCGTTGGCCGAGCGCGAAGCCGATCTGTGCGCCCGCGATCGCCGCGATGAGCGTGCCGATCAGGACGGCGGCGAGATTGAGGTGAGGATCGCCCGGCTTGCTCGTGGCGCAGAACGCTCCGGCGAGCACGAGGATGGAATCTCCCGGGAGGGGAACGGGCAGGAGGCCCGACTCGACGAACACGATGAGGATGAGGCCGATCGTCCCGAACGTCTCGATGAGGTCCTTGGCGCTCAGCCAGTTCACGGCGGTGATCACGGCGGCGCAGGCTAGACGGTGCACCTAGGGTGGTCGCAAGGCCACATTACGGCTTCAGCGATGTTCGAGGGCCCCGGTGGGAAGGGCGACGGGCTACGGTCCGCGACCCGGGTGCCGAGAAGTACGCATTCTGTGTCCTCGGCGGAAACAGGGAGCCGCAGTGGCGAAACCGCTCGTGATCGTGGAGTCCCCGGCGAAGGCGAAGACCATCGCGGGCTACCTCGGAAGCGACTACACGGTGAAGGCGAGTGTCGGGCACATCCGCGACCTTCCGCGGAGCAAGGATGAGGTGCCCGACGCCAAGAAGGCAACTCATGGCCGCCTCGCGGGGATCGACCCCGACGACCACTTCGACGCCTGTTACGTCGTGCCGGCCAACAAGAAGAAGGTCGTCACCGAGCTGAAGCAGGCGCTGAAGGGCGCGGACACGCTCATTCTCGCAACCGACGAGGATCGCGAGGGCGAAGCCATCGGCTGGCACGTGCTCGAGGTGCTCGGGCCCCGCGTGCCGGTGAAGCGGATGGTGTTCCACGAGATCACCCAGTCGGCGATCCGTGACGCGCTCGAGCATTCCCGCGACCTCGACATGAAGCTCGTAGAAGCGCAGGAAGGCCGGCGCAAGCTCGATCGAATCGTCGGATGGGAGACCTCTCCCGTGCTGTGGCGCGTGTTCGGACGCGGCCAGGCCGCATCGGCCGGGCGCGTGCAGAGTGTCGCGGTGCGAATGGTGGTCGAGCGTGAACGGGCGCGCATGCGATTCCGGTCCGGTCGGTGGTACGACCTCGAGGGCACGTTCGTCGCCGATACCCAGCCGTTCGGTGCGTCGCTCGTCGAGCTCGACGACAAGCGCGTCGCCGAAGGGCGAGACTTCGATCCTGCGACCGGCGCCATCGCCGCCGCGCGCGCGAACGACGTCGTGCTGCTTGACGCCGAT
>JAUZEM010000124.1 GCA_030839005.1 Actinomycetota bacterium
TCGCGTCGAGCAAGTAAATGCGCCGAGCTGGCGATCAAGCCGAGCCGTTCGTCTCCGGTGAGGTTGCCTCGATAGCGCGGGCTGATCCGAAAGGGGATCCCGTCGATCTCCCCGATGGTCACATCATCGAGTCGTTGGTCGTGGGTCATTGGTCCGGAATCCGTTCCGATTGTTGGAGGACGGGATTCGTCCCGCCCGGTGGTGTGGTGATAACCGATCGCCGCGCTCGGACCTGTCAAACGGAGTCAGGCCGGAGCGTCGCGGTCATCGACCTCTTCGATCCAGCGGCGCTCCATGTCTAACGATCGCGCTTTGACGTAGCTCGCAACCATCACGAACATCTTGCCGAGGCCCATAAATAGCGCGGCCCAAAGGAGCGCCGCAGCCGCGAGGACGATGGTAGGTGCCTCTTCCGTCGCTCGAGGAGATCGCTGCCGCGACGAGGATCGCTGCCGCTATCGCGTCCAATACCCCGAAGATGTAGATGATGTTTCCCGCGAAGGCAACTGGGCGTGCTTCCATTCTTGTTGTAAGGAGAGCCTTCGCGAACTCTGGGTCAGAGTCGTCCGGTTCGAGATCCTCGTCGTCCTCGTGGGGCGGCGCAGCACCTGCTGGTGCCCATGTCGCACCGTCCCAGTGCCTCTGGTGGCCGGGATTCTCTGGGTCGGGATACCAACCCGTCGGTATTTGCGTTCCCTCAGCCATCTTCGTTTCCTGCCTCGTCGGATTCGACGCCGGAATCGTGGCATGTCCCCCAACTCGGCGACGAGTCGCTCGATCTCGGCCCGGTCGATGCCGAGCGCCGTGCCGACCGCACGCACCTTCTCGGGGAGGTCTGTGGGGATGAAGCCGAAGTTGAGCGACGTGTACAGCAACTCGGCCGACTCGCGCCGGAACGACGCGAGCACGTCGTGCGATGCCGGTGTGCAATCCTCCGCCGTGCAGCGTGGCACGCCGGCTGCGTCGTACCGGATCGCGTCGACCAAGTTGCGCACCGAACTGGCGATGAGTCCGACCCGTTCGTCCTCGGTGAGTTGCCCGCGGTATTTCGGCGATACGCGGAACGGCATGCCGTAGAGCTCGACGATGGTGACGGCGTCGATCCGTGAGTCGTAAGTCATGGGTCGGAGTCCGTTCCGGTTGTTGGGCGGCGTCCATGCCGTCCGGCGGGTTAGTGGAAGCGCACCCAGATCGGCAGTTATGCGCTTCGTGGCTTCTGGCGAATCGTCCATGGTTGCCGATGACGGCAACGCGACACGCCGCCGCCGCTGGCCCTAACGCACTCAGCCATCACCTGCTCGACTTAGCGATCGGCTGACCACTTGTGCGCGTCGGTCCTTCCCCGAACCCGCCGCTAGGCACGTATCGACGTTCGCCCTCCACAGCGAAATCTGTCGGGTAGTAGATCGTCTCGTCGTCGAGATCGCCCACTGGCCCATGCGACCGAGCCGCCGGAGGTAAAACGGCGCGTTGTTCGGTGTACTTCTCCGCTCGCTTACGACGCCGTTCGGCCCCGGTCGCTCGCGGGACACGTTTCTTCTGTTTTGGCGGGACACGCTTCTTCTGATTCTGCTTCTTGCTGACGTCTCCACCGCGTTGTCTGCTCGGTTGGACGGTTGTCGTTCGCACTTCCTGCCAACCTTCCTCGGTCAACAATCGGGCGAACTCCGCGGGCGTGACTTCCCTCACACCGTCATTCTACGCGTCGGTTTCTGGCAGATTCAGCTCGATAGAAGCGTGCGTTAGCGGAGGCCAAACTGCGTACAGCACTTTCTCGCCCTCGAGGCGCGCGACCTCGAAGCGGTGTCGAGCAGCATCGAGCCGGTTGGTGTCGATTGCGATCCGCAGATCGGTCTTCGGACGCCTCCGGACAAACTCGTTCGGGTTTGGGACCGGGTGCCAATGAAACATGTCTTGCCGCAAGGTGTTCATCGCACCCAGCGAATCGGCCCACGTCCGCAGCAAGGCGCGATCGCCGTCCGGGAGGTGCCCCGCTTCGTCGATCTTTTCCTTCATCATGGCGACGATCGGCCCGAACATAAGCCGATCGGCCTCCGACGGCCAGTCGCCAATCAAGAAGCAGACAGTCCAGATCGCGACCCACTCGAGTTTCTGAAACTCGTACACGGTGCGGCCGAGCGCGAGCAGGTGCGCATCGGCGGGATAGTGCTCGTCCTCAACCATTGAGAAACCTCAGTCGTCTTCGTGGACACCCGATGCATTTCGCAGCGGTGGCCATGCTGCTGCGAGCCTTCACGCTGCGGGCGGGCGGTGCAACCGACCGCGTTCCGGCACAGTCACGGTACGAAGCGACGGCCGATCATCCGAAGGTCGAGAGTGTCAGAACCACACGCGATGCACTCGACGGAGTCGGGCTCAACATCGGCGATGAACCGCCAGTGGTTGCCACACGACGCGCAGGTCACCACGAGCTCGGAACCTTCACGGGGAGCGGAGGCCCCGCTCCTTCATCGCATCAGTTATGTGTGCGTCCGATTGCGTCGCCCGAACAATCTAGCTGTTGACCGTGAGGTCGGACTCCCACTGGATCCGCTCGAGCGCATACTCCACGTCGCCGTGCTCGTCGCCTGGGATATGGGCCGGCCAATCGGCGTGGAACGTCCGCACATAGTGAAGGCCCGCCTTCTCCATGACCCGGCGAGAAGCAACGTTGAGCGCCATGCACTCGGCCGTGACGCGTTCGCAACCCAACTCGACGAAGCCCATCTTGATCAACGCTCGCGAGCCTTCTGTCGCGAATCCCCGGTTCCACGCGACCTGATGCAACCGATAGCCCAACTCCGGCTCCAACGGTCCGGCGTCGTTCCCCGGCCTGAAGTGGAACCAACCGAGAAATCGCCCGGACTCCTTTTCGATAGCGGCCCAGAACCCGTAGCCCTTGAAACGCTCGTAGTAGGACAAGAACGCGGGCAGCGTTTCATTGACAATCTCCTCGCGGGATACCGGGACTCCGCCGTTGACAAAGCGCATGACCACGGGATCGTTGTCGAGCGCATGGAGCAGCTCGGCGTCATCCACCGTGAAACGTCGAAGAATGAGCCGCTCGGTCTCCAAGAGGACATCCACTCCCGTCATTCTGCACATGTCCGATTGTGGAGGCGAGACCTCGAGGCGCACACGACTAAACCAGAAGGCTCGGTCCGAGGACGCGCACATGCCCGATCCGGAGCGGGTCGAGCGAGTACCGATCGGCAGTTATGGCGTTGGTAGCCGCCTGCAGTGAGTGTCACCCGTCGAGTCGTCTCAGTGCTCGCCGCACGTGCTCATCAAGGTGCGCGAGTGACAGTTGATAGTTGGGCACATGGCCTTGCTCTCGGTCCGCGGCGAGGGACTCCGCAAGGTAATGCCGTGAGCTGAGCACACACATGAGGTCGTACACGGCGAGTTCGTCAGAGGTTTCGCCGACGATGCCCGAGTATGCGTCGGCGAGACGATCGGCGATGTCCGGTCCGTGGTGTATGCACACCGAGGCTCGGCAATACGCGAGGTCGTACCACCGGGTGTCGAGCCGTGCTGCGCTCCAGTCGACGACACCACTGATGCGGCCGCGGTGCCAGAGGACGTTGCCCGGGTGGAAGTCGCCGTGAGTGA
>JAUZEM010000150.1 GCA_030839005.1 Actinomycetota bacterium
AACCATCCGCGTCGTGCAGCACGACCTCGCGAACGTCGAGCGACCGTTCGCCGTCTACGCCGAGCAGATCGGTTCGGGCGCGACCGAGGACGACGTGTTGAGCGTCCTTCGATCACTGAAGGAGCGCAAACTCATGCGCCGCTTCGCGGCCGTCATGAACCACCGCAGCGCGGGGTTCAAGGCGAACGCGATGGGCGTGTGGGCGGTTCCCGAGAATCGACTCGACGAGATCGGGCCGCAGATGGCGGGCTTCGCCGCGGTGTCGCACTGCTACCGGCGCCCGACGTACGACGACTGGCCGTACAGCGTCTTCACGATGGTCCACGGCCGCAGCGCGCGCGACTGCGAAGCGACGATCGAGGCGATCCGCACCGAGACGGGTGTCGACGAGTACTGCCTCTTGTGGTCGGTGAAGGAATACAAGAAGGTGCGACTGGAGTACTTCACGCCCGAGTGGAACACCTGGTACGCCGAGCACTCGACGCACGCGTAGTCCCGATCGCGCCGTGCGGGCGATCGTCTCCGGCTTCAGCGCCTGCCGCGCCCCCCGCGCCGACGGGTCAACCACCAAGTGCCCACCGCGGCGCCGGTTGTGACGGCTCCCGCGCCCGCCAGCCAGGGCACGAGACTGCGGTCGGGCGCGCCGGACGCGAGAAGGAGCGCCTCCTCGTTGGAGTGACGCGGCTTCCAACCCGCGCGCTTGAGGCGGTCGTTCGCGACCACCCAGGGATGCATCAGGTACGGCACGATCGCGGGCGGCGCGTCGCCCAGCCCGGTCGCCCAGCTCACCGCGAGCACGCGTGTCGCGAGCTTCAGCGGAAGCGCAGGCATCCGACCACTTCGCAGCAGCGCGCCGGCGTCTTCGAACGCGAGCCAACCGTCGGCGGCGACGTTGTAGGCGCCGTCGAGATCGACCGCGGTGCTCAGCTCGAACGCCGCCGCGGCGTCGTCGACGTGGACAACCTGCACCGGCGGAGTCGCGCCGCGAACGCGTACGGGCGCGCGACCGGTGGCGACCGCCGTGAACAAGGAGCGCGCACCGACACCGACGATCGGCGCGATGCGCAGCCTCGTCGCGGTGCGTCCCGGCGCGGCGCTCGCCCATTCCGCGAGGAGACGCTCGCATTCACCGTCGACCATCGCCGGCAAGTACGCGGGGCTGGGTCGCAACGGCGCGTCTTCGCTTATGGGCACCGGGTTGTTCGCCCATGCGCCGTAGACCGCAGTGCTCGAAGGCCGCACGATCTTCATCACTCCTGTCGCCGTCGCCGCCTCGATGACTCGCCGAGTGCCGTCGACGTTGACACGCGTGAAGAGCGCGTCGTCGGGGAGCGGACCCATCGCCGCCGCGAGGTGCACGATCGACGACACGTCGCGGAAGTAAGGCGTGAGGTCGGTGCCGAGCACGTCGACCCGGTGGAATTCCAGTTTGCGCGCACGCCGGGCGGGGTCGCGAATGTCGAGACCGACGATCCGATCAACGTGGGGGCTGGCGTCGAGCAACGGCAGCAGCCGTTGTCCGAGGAAGCCCGAGACGCCGGTCACCGCGACGACGATTTCAGCGGCCATGGTCCATAGACTGGCGTAGTGAGCGACGTTCCCCAAATGGGGGAGGGCTTTCCGAACCCGTTCAACCCGTTCGACCTCGATCTCTCCGAGATCATGCGCATGCTGCAGTCGCCCGGACCCGTGAACATGGAGGTCGCGCGCCGGACTGCGGAAACGATCGCGAAGCTCGATATCACGACGGGTGAGCAGCGGCTCGAACCACCGATCGACCCCGAAGCGTCCCGTGCGCTCGATGACGTCGTCCGAGCCGTGCAGCTGATGGTGTCCGAGGCGACCGGCATCTCGGCTGCGTTGACGGTGCCGGCGCGCACCGTCGATCGAGCGACCTGGTCGAGCCTGACCCTGACCGCGCTCGAACCCTTGCTCGGCGCGCTCGCGGCCGCGCTCGGGCGCACGGATCCCGGCCCCGACGCGAACATCGGGCAGAGCGGCGCCCCGACGCCGTTCTCTCCGGACATGTTGTTCGCCATGATGATGCCGCTGCTCCTCGGCGGGTGGGCGGGTTCGATGATCGGCCTGCTCTCGCACCGGGCGCTCGGTCAGTTCGATCTGCCGCTCCCGCTCGACGGACCACCGACCTTGCTGTTCATCCCGCACAACGTCGACGCGTTCGCGCAGGAGTGGTCCCTGCCGCTCGACGAGCTGCGCTACGCACTCGCGCTGCGCGAGGTCGTGCACGGCGCCCAGCGCGCGGTGCCGTGGGTACGCGAGCGACTCCTGCGCTGCGCGTCGGCGTACGTCGGTGCTTACGAAGTGCAAGCGGATGCGATGGAAAGCCAACTCGGCGGCTTCGACCCGTCGGATCCGTCCTCGATGGAGGCGATCGCCAACCTCACCGATCCGGACGTGCTGCTCGGAGCCATGCGCAGCGACCGGCAGAAGCCGCTCCTCGCGGAGCTGCAGCGCTTCGTGTCGGTCCTGGAGGGTTACACCGACGTCGTCGTCGAATCGGTCGGCGAGCGCATGATGACTTCGCACGGCCGTCTCGACGAAGCGCTGCGCCGGCACCGGCTCGAGCGCGGTGATGCAACCGGTTTCGTCGATCGCCTCCTCGGCCTCGAGCTCGACCGCGGCCACTACGAGGACGGGGTCGCGTTCTGCCGCGGTGTGATGGAACGCAGCGACGGCACGCTCGACCAGCTCAACCGAATCTGGTCGGACGAGTCGATGGTGCCCACCGAGGCCGAGCTCGTTGCTCCCGGTCTGTGGCTGGCCCGAATCGATCTTCCCGACACGCCATGAACACCGAAACGCCGTGAAAACCCAGACGCCGTGAAAAGCAAGACGCCGTGAGGATTGGAGTGCTCGGCGCCGGCGTCATGGGCAGCGGGATCGCGCAGGTGTGCGCGCTGGCGGGCGACGAGGTCGCGTGCTACGACGTCACTCCGGCCGCGCTCGACGACGCCCGGGCGCACGTGACCACTGGGCGCTTCGGTCTCGACGGAGCGGTGGCGCGCGGGAAGGTGACTCGCAAGCAGGCCGACGACGCATTGGCGCGCCTCACATTCACCACGTCGTTCGAAGAGGCGGCGGCGACCGACCTCGTGATCGAAGCGGTTCCCGAGCGGCTCGAGCTGAAGGTGCGCGTGTTCCGCGATCTCGACCGCCTCGCGCCACCGCAAACGATCCTGGCGTCGAACACCTCCGGGCTGCCGATCGCGGCATTCGCGGCGGCGACCGACCGGCCCGACCGCGTCATCGGATGGCATTGGGCATCACCGGCTCCGGTGATGAAGCTCGCGGAGATCGTCGTCACCTCGGAGACGAGCGACTCGACGATCGCCCGCGTCGTCGACGCGGCGACGCGCTGCGGCAAGCGTCCGATCGTGGTGAAGGACAATCCGATGCAATGGGGATTCGTCGCGAACCGGGTGTACTTCGCGATGGTGCGCGAGGCGCAACGCGTCGTCGACGAGGAGATCGCCACCCGCGCCGACGTCGATCAGCTGATGATGGACTGCTTCCGCTGGCCGAGCGGACCCTTCGGTATGGTCGCCGGCGCGGGGTCGGGTTGGACCTGAACGATCAGAAGTGTGAAAGCAGCGCGGGCGCGGGTGTGGTGAGGAACATCGCGTCGGCGAGGGGGAGCACCTCGGGGCGCCGGACGTCGAGCCGGCCGGCGTCGGCGAGCTCGCTCCAACGGTTGCCACCGAGCGCGCACATGCCGAGCACCTTCGAGTCGCAGACGATGTCGGGCGTTTCGTTGGTCGCGACGCAGCTCGCTCCGTCGCCCGCCGCTTCGACCGCGACCTTCGACCGCGCACCGTCGGGTGCGTGGGTCTCGATGACGAGCCTTCCCGGCACGGTATAGCTGCGGGCGCTCAGCACCGCGAGAGGATCGAGCGGCGCGACCCAGAGATGGTCGTTGATGTAGTCGACGCGCACTCGCCGGCTGTCGACGACGATGTGCCGAAGCGGATCGTCGATGGGAAGATTCGACGCGGCGACCGTGCCGACGAGATCGACGCCGAACACGTAACGCCACAAGCGGATCCACGTCGCGGCGGATTCGGCCTGCATGTCGATGACCGACAGGCGCCGATCGGGAAGGCCGCCAATCCAGTCGCCCGCGATGTCGTAGACCACGTAGCCGTCGTCGCGACCCTGCGAGTCGGCGTGGACCGCGACGAACCCCGCCTTCGTCCGCCCGAACATGAACTCCCAGAACACCTGCGGCCACCAGAAGTCCGGCCGGGTCACCATTCCGGCGCGCGTGCCGCGGGCGCGTTCGTATATCGCCGGCACCGCGAGCTCGGCCTCCTCGCGTGAAACGAGGCGCGTACATCCCTCGTCGTCATCCGGGCGGGCGAACGCGATGCGAGCCCGATCGGCAGTGAGACCGAGCCGCCACGTCGCGACTCCGTATCCGAAGCGTCCGTAGATCGAGCCTTCGGACGCGGTGAGGATCGCCGCGGGCTCGTTGCGCTCGCGCGCGTCGTCGTGCATCGCCGTCATGAGTTGCGTCAGCACTCCGCGCCGGCGATGCGTCGGCAACACCGAGACCCACGACACGGCTGCGACCGGAAGGAACGCGCCGCCGGGCATCGTGAGCTCGAACGAGTAGGTCCGGGACACGCCGACCATGCGGCCGGACTCGAAGGCGGCCCGTGTGCGATCGAGCTCGGCCGTCGTCCAGCTGCGAGACGCGCCGGGCCGCGGCGGTTCGCCACCGAAGCCGCGTTGGTCGGCGGTCAGCAGATCGTCGACCTCGCCGGGTTCGACTGCGCGGATCTCGAAAGGCATTCGCCCGTTCTAGCCCGGCGGAGGCAACGACGGTCGAGCATTTCGCGGCGCGGCCCGGCGGAAGGCGCCGACGTACGACAGACCGGCGAACAGGAGGACGACGGCGACGACGAAGATGCCTCCGCGGCCTCCTCCGGGGAAGAGGACAGCGCCTACGCCTCCGGCGACCCAAACCAGTTGGAAGCGGGTCTCGAAGCGGGCGAACGCACGACCACGCACCGTTTCCGCGCCGTCGCGCTGCAGGAGGCTGTCGAACGCGACCCGCCCGCAGGCCGTCGCGGCGGCCACCGTCGCGGCCGCCGCGACGAGCGACACGCGTCCATAGTCCCGGGCCGCGAAGACCAGCGGGAATGCCGGAACGAGCAGCGCGCCCGCGAGCATCCATTCCTCGCGCACCTTCTTCCGCAGGAGCGGCGAGATCAGGGTTCCGAGACCGTTGCCCGCGGCGCTCGCGAAGAGCACCAGACCGAAGACCCAGGCCGGCTCGTGTGAGCGCTTCAATGCGAACGCGGCGAAGAACGTGAAGAAGCCGACAACGCTGCGCAACAACCCCATCGCCGTTCCGGCGATGACAATGCTCCGCGCGTGCAGGGCATCACGCTCGTCGACCGTCTCACCGGACCCCACCCTCTTGGCCCGAGGGATCCCGAACGCGCACACCGTGCCGAAGAGGAACACGAGTGAGCCGGTCCGCAACACCCAGGGCGCGCCCGCGAGCTTGAGAACGAGTGCGGCGATCGGAGCCGCAGCCGTTGCGCCCAGAACCGCGACGATCGCGAGGCGCGAGTTCGCGAGAACGAGCTCGTCGTGCGAATCGACGACGGCGGGGACGAGCGCGCTCTTGGCAACGGACTGGCCCTTGGAGAGCACGAGCGCACCGAACGCGAGTGGATAGAGCAACGGGCTGTCGACCTGGTTCGCCATCAGCAGGCACAGGATGGCGCGGCCGCCCATCGCGGCGGCCACCATGAGGCGGCGGCCGCCACGCGTCCGGTCGAGGAACGGTCCCAGCACGGGCGCGACGAGGGCGAACGGCGCCATCGTCAAGAGCAGATACAGCAGGACCTTCGGCCGGGCGGCACCGACTCCCACGTCGAAGAAGAGTGTGCCCGCGAGCGACACCGTCACGAACACGTCGCCCGCCGTCCCGACCGCGTGAGCGACTGCCAGCCGGGCGAACGGCGTGAACGTCGTCGACTCGAGGCGGGCGCGCGTATTCGTAGTTCGCCATCGTACGACGGCCGTTCCACCCCGACTCGGGGAAGGTCACGGAACGCACTCGCTCACGCGCCGGTCCGGAAGCGGATGCTCGGCCGAGCCCGTACCATTGGCCCATGAGCCTGCCGGACATGAGCACGGCGTCGGACGGTTCCCGCTATCTCAACCGGGAACTGTCGATGCTCGAATTCCAGGCGCGCGTGCTCGCCCTCGCCGAAGATCCCTCGGTCCCGTTGCTCGAGCGCGCAAAGTTCCTCGCGATCTTCAGCGGCAACGTTGACGAGTTCTTCCAGGTTCGGGTCGCGGGCCTCAAGGAGCAGTTGGTCGTCGGCGTGCGCTCGACGTCGCCCGACGGTCTCGACCAGGTCGAGCAGCTCCGCGCGATCCGATTGCGCGTCGAGGAGCTGGTCACGCGCCAGGCCACCGCGTTCACCAAGGAGATCGGACCGGCTCTGCAGGAAGCCGGGGTCGCCTTCACCGCCTGGCACGAGCTCGACGCCGAGGCTCAGGCCCAGCTCACCCGCGTGTTCGACGACCGGATCTTCCCGGTGCTCACACCACTCGCGGTCGACCCCGCGCACCCGTTCCCGTACATCTCGAACCTGTCCCTCAATCTCGCGGTCGTCGTGCGCGATCGTGCGAGCGGCGAGGAGCGATTCGCCCGGGTCAAGGTGCCGCCGTTGCTTCCCCGCTTCGTGAGCGTGCCCGACAGCGCACGGTACGTGCCGTTGGAGCAGGTGATCGCCGCCCATCTCGACGCGCTGTTCCCGGGCATGGAGGTGCTCGCGCAGCATCCGTTCCGCGTCACCCGCGACGCCGACATCGAGCTCAGCGACGAATCCGAGGATCTTCTTGCCGCGATGGAGATCTCACTGCGGCAACGGACGAAGTTCGGTCTCGCGGTTCGGCTCGAGGTCGACACGAAGATCACGCCCGAGGTGCTCGCGTTGTTGTGCCGCGAGCTCGAGCTCGGCGCCAACGACGTCTATCAGGTCGACGCGCCGCTCGATCTGAGCGGGCTGTGGGATCTCTACAACCTGCGACGGCCCGAGCTGAAATACCCCACATTCACGCCCCAGAACCCGCCGCCCCTCGCGGGTGGAAAGGACAGTGACGTGTTCTGGGCGATGCGAAGCGGCGACGTGCTCTTGCACCACCCGTACGACTCGTTCGCGAACTCCGTCGAGGCGTTCGTCGAGCAGGCCGCGAGCGACGACGCGGTGCTCGCGATCAAGCAGGCGCTGTACCGCACCGGCGGCGACGAGGCCGGCATCGTCGTGTCGCTCGTCAAGGCGGCCGAGGCGGGAAAGCAGGTCGTCGCACTCGTCGAGCTGAAGGCCCGCTTCGACGAGCAGGCGAACATCGAGCGAGCCAGGATGCTCGAGCAGGCGGGCGCACACGTCGTGTACGGACTCGTCGGGCTCAAGACCCATGCCAAGGTGCTGTTGGTCGTTCGCCAGGAGCCGGACGGAATCCGCCGCTACTGCCACTTCGGCACCGGCAACTACAACCCGAAGACCGCTACGTCGTACGAAGACCTCGGCGTGCTTTCCAGCGATCCCGATCTCGGCGCCGACCTGTCGGAGCTGTTCAACCATCTCACGGGCTACAGCCGCCCCGGCGAATACCGCCGGCTGATGGTCGCGCCGATGCACCTGCGCGACGAGTTGCGAGACCTCATCCGTGGCCAAGCCCGTCCCGACGGTGAGATCACGATGAAGATCAACGCGCTCGTCGACTCGGAGATGATCGACGAGCTGTACGCCGCATCCGATGCGGGGGCGCGGATCGATCTCGTCGTCCGCAGCATCTGCTGCCTGCGCGCCGGCGTTCCCGGTCTGTCCGAGAACATCACCGTTCGTTCGATCGTGGGTCGGTACCTGGAGCACTCGCGGATCATCCGCTTCGGCAAGATCGGACACCCCGACACCGAGTACGTCATCGGCTCGGCCGATCTCATGCCCCGCAACCTCGACCGGCGGGTGGAAGCGATGTTGCGCATCACCGACGCGCGCATGCGCGCCCGCCTCGACGAGATCCTCTCGATCAACTTCGTCGACGACGTGCTGGCCTGGACGCTCGAGCGCGACGGCACGTGGCACAAGGTCGAGACCGTGGCGGGCATCGAGTCGCAGGTGCGGTTCCAGGAGCTGGCGGCGGCGCGCGCCAAAGTCCGCTCCCCCGACGGCTGACGTCATGAGCGCTCGCGATATCACCGTTTCCGACGTCGTCTGCCGTGCCATCTCGCATTCCTACGAGCGCCTGGTCACCCACGAGCCGGACCTCCGGGTCGGCGACGATCCCGAGTCGGTCCACCAGGCACGGGTCGCGACGCGCCGGCTCCGTTCCGACCTGCGCACGTTCGAGCCGTTCGTCGACGCGCAGTGGGCCGCCGACCTGCGCGCCGAGTTGCGCTGGCTGGGTTCCGAGCTCGGCGCGGTACGCGACATCGAGGTACAGCGCGACCGCCTGCGCACCCACGCGGCCCGACTTCCTACGGCGGAGGCCGAGGCGGCGCGGCGAGTCGTGCGCCGGCTCGACGCCGACCGAGCGGCGGCAAGGTTCGATCTGATCGTGACGCTGAGCCTGGCGCGCTACACGGAGTTGCGCGCCCGGCTCGCGTCGGCCGCTTCCAATCCCGTGTTCACCGAGGCCGCGTTCACCCGCGCGTCCGACGCGCTGACGCCCGTGGTGCGGGTCCGATGGAAGAAGCTCCGGCGCGCGGTGCGCCAATTGGGCGACAACCCCTCGGACGATGCCCTGCACGCGTGCCGCGTGCGCGCCAAGCAGTGCAGGTACGCGGCCGAAGCGTGCGAGCCGGCGTTCGGGAAACCCGCACGCCGCCTCGCCCGGGCGACCGCGAACGTGCAGGAGGTTCTGGGGGAGCATCACGACGCCGTCGTCGCGGGCGCGTGGCTCGCCAAGACCGCGCACGAATGCTCACCCGCCGAGGCGTACGCGGTCGGGATGCTCGCGCAGCTCGAACGCGAAGCCGCGGCCGTCGCCCGGGCGGAGTTCCCGGACCTGTGGCGGCGCGTCGACACCGAGCGCGTACACGGCTGGCTGTGAGCAAGACCCAGGGAGTGGTTCAGGCCGCGGGCGGAGTCGTGACGCGAAACGCGCGCGACGGAACGCTGGAGGTGCTCGTCGTGCACCGGCCGCGCTACGACGATTGGAGCCTCCCGAAGGGCAAGCTCGAGCCGGGCGAGTCGTTCGAGGATGCGGCCCGCCGGGAGATCGAGGAGGAGACGGGCTTCCGGGTCGAGCTGGGCGCCGCCCTCCCGACCACCGATTACGTCGACCGGCACGGCCGACCCAAGGTCGTGCGTTACTGGCGGATGACACCGGTCGGTGAGACGGCGTGGCAACCGAGCGACGAGGTCGACGAGACGCGTTGGGTAACGGCCGCGGAAGCGGGGACACTACTGTCGTACGAACACGACCGGCGCCTCGTCGCGGCGGTCGACGACAGTGCTCGCGGAGGTCCGTCGTGACGGTTTATCTCGTTCGCCACGCCAAGGCGGGAGAGCGCGGCGTGTGGGAGGGAGACGACCAGTTGCGTCCGTTGTCGGGACGCGGCCACCTGCAAGCGCGCGGCTTGCTCCAAGTCCTCGACGGCGCGCAGTTCGACCGGCTGTTGTCGAGCCCGTACGTGCGCTGCATGGAGACCGTTGTTCCGCTCTCGGGCGAACGCGGCGTCGCGATCGAACCGGTCGACGCGCTCGCCGAAGGCGCCGCACTCGACGAGGCGCTGGCGCTCATCCGCAAACACACGGCACACGGCGCGGTGTTCTGCACGCACGGCGATGTCGTGCCGATGCTCCTCCAGCACTATTCGAACCACGGCGTCGACATCGGTGCCGCTCCGCAATGGCCCAAGGGTTCGACCTGGGCGCTCGACACGGATGCGACCGGCGAGGTGACGTCCGTCCGCTATCTTCCGCCGCCCCCCGACTGAAGCGCGTCGCGGACTTCGTCAGTCGCGAGGAGGCGT
>JAUZEM010000340.1 GCA_030839005.1 Actinomycetota bacterium
GGTCCGTAGCCGGGGGGCGCGTCCTCGGGCGCGATCTGACCGGACAAGAGCCGATCGGCGGTGAGGTCGTCGAGAGCGAAGCGTTTCATCTCATGGTCCAGATCGCGTTCGCCGGTCATTTCGTTACAGATTCCGAGGCGAATCGTCGGGCCATCCTCTTCAGGGCTCGATGCTGCAACACCCGAACCGTGCTCGCAGGCTTGCCCACGATGGCTCCGACCTGCTCGGCGTCGAATCCGGCGACCACCCGCAGCAGCACGATCTCGGCCTGCTCGCGGGGGAGGCCGGCAACCAGCGCGAGAACGGCTTCATCCGCGAGGATCCTCGCGTCGGCCTCGTCTTCGGGAGCCGCGCCGAGCTCGGGCAGGTGCGCGGGGTCGACGACCCGTTGGGGCCGTCGACTCGACCGGCGCCAGTGCGTGATGAGCTGTCGACGGGCGATCGTGAACATCCACGCTCGAAATCCGTCCTCGTCCCCCGAGAACGACGCGAGCCCGTTCGCGGCCGCCAACCAAACCTCCTGAGCCAGATCCTCACCGGAACCGGCGACCTGCGCGCCCAGGAATCGCACGAGCGTGGGGTTCAGGTCGCGATAGAGACTCCCGACGGCGGCCTCGTCCCCCGCCTTGGCCGCGACGAGCAGTGCGTCGAAGTCATGGCCGATCACTGCGGTTTGCGCTCGCCGGCTAGGCGTGAGTGCTCGACGTCCATGCGGTTCCATCCCACCATCGCATGGGCGCCTGACGCGACGGATCGGCATACCACCCGGGCGGGCTCGGTCCCGTCGCGCCTGCGGTGGTCAGGGCCCATGCCAGCCGCTTCGACGCTCCCTTGCGCACCATCCCCATGGCCAACAGCTGTATGAAGCCGACGATCGTTGCGAAGAATCCGAAAACCAGTATCGACGATGCGTCGAGCCAGAGCGGGCGGACTTGCGCATGAGTGATGGTGAGCACCAGACCCAAAGCGGTCACGGCGGCGAAGGTGATCGCGAAGCGAGCAACGCTCCGGGTGGCGGGATGCACGGTCGTCTCGATTTGTGAACCGCCGGCGACCCCGGTCACGTCGATGTCGATGACGTACAACGGGCCCCCTCGCGAGCGAGGCGCGACGTGAAGGCTCCACCCCGAGCTCCTGACGCGAAATCGCCATCGCGGAAAGGAGCGGGCAATCGTGTCGACCGCGGATGCGGGGTCCTGCGGTGAGCGCCACGTCGCGGTGTCATCGCGAAAGAGCGTTGCCCACCAGCTCATCCGGCCAAGATTACCGGGCTCGCTCGTACCAAACAGCGAGCCCGCGGCCGGTATCTTGGCCCACGGAGCGCGGGTTCCCGGGCTCCGGTAGAGCCCGACCTGGAGGTCCCCGTTCTGATGTCCACGACCGTCGACGAGATCGCAGACGGCATCTACCGTCTCTCGACCTGGGTGCCCGACATCGCGCCTCCGGCCGGCTTCACCTTCAACCAATTCCTTCTCGACGCCGAGGAGCCGCTGTTGTTCCACACCGGACCGCGGGCAATGTTCCCGCTCGTGTCCGAAGCGGTCGCGAGTGTCCTGCCGGTCGAGCGACTGCGTTGGATCACCTTCGGTCACGTCGAGTCCGACGAGTGCGGCTCGATGAACCAATGGTTGGCGGCCGCCCCGAGGGCCGAGGTTGCCCACGGGATGCTCGGCTGCATGGTCTCGCTCAATGACATGGCCGACCGCGCACCACGTGGCTTGGCCGACGGCGAGGTCCTCGACCTCGGGAACAAGCGCGTGCGTCACATCGATACCCCGCACGTGCCTCACGGCTGGGAAGCACGCGTCCTCTACGAGGAGACGACGGGCACGCTGCTGTGCGGCGACCTGTTCACCCATCTGGGCAACGGACCTGCCACTACCGCCGACGACATCGTCGGGCCGGCGATGGAAGCCGAGACGATATTTCGCGCCACGTGCCTGGCTCCCGACACCGCAGCCGTGATGCGCCGTCTCGGCGATCTCGCGCCGAACGTTCTGGCTCTGATGCACGGTTCGTCGTTCGACGGCGACGGCGAAAAGGCGCTGTACGACCTCGCGGCCGCGTACGAATCGCAGTTCTTGAAGTAACGGCGCCGTCCGAACTGCTACTGGGCCCGCGCGTTCACAGGTGCGACCCAGGGCGAGCTGCGAGGATCGCCGAGCCTTGGTTGATTACACCTCTGTCGTGACATGAGCAGGTTTCGAATGCATCGATCAGACGGCTTTCAGCTCGTCAGTGGCGTGATGGCGATGGTCGCGGGTCCGATCCTGCTCGCGCGGGGCGCGCCGGCCGGCTGGTCGTTCCTGCTCATCGCCGCAGGTGCAGTGGTGTTGTTGACGCAGTGGGCGATCATCGCGGAGATCACTTTCGACACCCCCGATTCGACGCACGTCGCCATGGCCGTTCTCGGAGTCGTCTGCGTCGGCCTCGCCGTCGTTTACCTCACGCGCGCCGCGGACGATCTCCCGCGGATGCTGCCCGGCCATGACGCAGACTCTGAAAACTTCCGGCTCATCCCCGGTATGGCCCCTCTCGTATTCGGGATCGGCGCCGTCGGTCGAGCGATCACGAGCGTCCGGCCGCGACGGTCACCGGGGTAGTTCGTCGGCGGGGAGGAACAGCGCGAATCGCGGCGCGGTGCCCGTCCGTTCCAGGACAAGTCGGCCTCCTTCGGCTTCCGCCAGTGTCCGCGCGAGCGCGAGGCCGATGCCGCGCCCGCCATCGGTTCGGCGCCGGAAGACCGCGTGCACGTCAGTGACGCCGCCGCCTTCGTCGGCGACCTCGACGGCAACGCCGCCGGGTACGCGCCGAACGCCGACGGTTACGACTCCGGCGCCGTGACGTTCGGCGTTTTCGACGAGCACATCGAGCACCTGGCGGACAGCCGGCAGCGATACGGCCGGTGCCGGGAGATCGCCGTCGGTCGTGACGCGCAGCGGTCTTCCCGCGGCCGCGAACGTTCCGTGCCAATCGCGATCGACGTCACGGACGAGTTGGCCGAGGTCGAGGGGTGATCGGTCGATCTGGACGTCGCGCGCGAGGCGAAGGAGGTTGTCGACGGTGGATTCGAGGCGGTCGATTGGTTCGAGCGTCCCGGCCAGCACCTCGTGGAGATCGGCGCCTGGTGTCATGAGTGCTGCTTCTACCTGCAGACGCAGGCCCGCGATCGGTGTGCGCAGCTGGTGGGAGGCGTCGGCGCTGAATGCTCGCTCCCGTGCCACGAGGCCGCCAAGGCGTTCTGCGGTCGTGTCCAACGCGCGGCCGAGATGGTCGAGTTCCTCGACCAGCGATGTTTGGGTGCGAACCGAGAAATCTCCGGCTCCGAGCCGCTCCGCGGCCGACACGAGCGTGTCGACAGGTCGGGTCAGCCGGCGCGCTTGCCATAGTGCGAGCAGGGCCGCGATCGAGAGCGCGCCGACGGAGATGAGTCCCATGACCAACCAGGTGCGCCTGGTCCGGTCGACGAGGAAGCTCTCCGGCTTGCTTGCCCGTAGCGCTCCGATGATCCGCTCGTTTCCGTTGATCGGCACGGCGACGACGATGGTTCCGCCCTGACGTGCGTCGCGGACGTTCCCGAGCAGGGCACTGCGTACTGGTTCGTCCGCGAGTGATGGTCCATCCCCTGCGATGCGGTGCCCGGCGGGGTCGTAGACGGCGAAGCGACTCGCGCCGATTGCGGGAAGCTCAACGGGGTCGCCGCGGCCGACCGTCGAGATGTCGACTGTGCGTCGCGTCTCGCTCGCTTGGTGTTCGAGGCGCAGGACCTCTTGGCTGGTGTAAAGGTGCGCGAAGGCGACCGCGAGTGGAACGCCGAGCACGAGCACCGCGACCGCCGCGACACCGACGATCGAGATGACGATCCGGCGTTTCACGGAACGTCGAGCCGGTATCCGACACGGCGAAGGACCACGATCGTCGGGCGTTGCGTCCCGGCGCCTTCGGCGAGCTTGGCGCGCAGCTGTGAGATGTGGACGTCGAGCGTCTTTGTCGATCCGTGCCAATGCGCGTCCCAGCATTCGTCCATGATCCGTTCGCGCGTGACGGCGCGCCCGGCCTCGGACGCCAACAGCGCGAGCAGATCGAACTCGCGCGGCCGCAGCGCCAACTCGCGATCGCCGGCCCAGGCGCGCCGGGCGTCGATATCGATCTCCAGATCTCCGACGACGGAGCGGAGCAAGACCCGGGCGTTCGGTCGCCGAAGGTGCACCCGAACCCGCGCGAGGAGCTCAGCGAGGCGGAACGGCTTGGTGACATAGTCGTTCGCACCCGCGTCCAAACCGACAACCACATCGATCTCTTCTTGGCGCGCCGTGAGCACCAAGATGGAGACGGCCGGCGCGGACGCGCGCAGCTCGCGGCAAAGGTCGACACCGTCCATATCCGGCAGTCCGAGGTCGAGCACGACGAGATCGGGAACCAGGCGCGCGAACGCACGTCGGGCGCTCGTCCCGTTGGCAGCCAGCGTGACTTGGTAACCCTGCGCCTGCAGCGCCTGTTCCAGAGACCGGCCGATCGTCGCGTCGTCTTCGACGACCAGCACCTGCGGTTCCATCGCACCAGGCTACGGGCGCGCCGAAGAGAACCGAGAGCGTCGAACCGCCTTTACCGCTCGCTTACCGCACAAGAAGCCGTCGTTTCGGACTCGGACCGTACGTTGGGCGTGCTCTCACTCGCCGAACCGGAGAACCGACATGCGACCCTCCATACTGCTCGGCATAGCCGTTGCCGTAGTGGCACTCGCCGCCGCCGCCTGCGGCTCGACCGGCGGAAAGCAGACGACCCCGTCGAGCACAGCTCCGCAAAGCACTGCTCCGACCTCGGTCAGCGCGCCGACCTCCGCACCGAACGGCACCACCTCGACGACGGCGAGCGGCGTAAATCCCAGCACGCCCGAGATCAACCCGTCCGGCGACATCCCCGACAACCAGGTGTTCGTCAAGTACGCATCCCGCGACGGCAAATACGCCTTGGTTGTACCTGAAGGATGGGCGCGTACCGAGACGGGAGGCGCGACGTCGTTCGCCGACCACTTCAACTCGATCCGCATCGAAGCGACGAAGAGCGCGGCGGCGCCGACCGTGGCGACTTCGCGCGCGAACGAGGTGCCCGTGTTGCAGCGGGACGTCTCCGGGTTTGCTCTCGGCAATGTCACCTCGGTCGGCCGGACTGCAGGGGTCGTCGTGCTCGTGACGTACCGCGCGAGCTCTGCGGCGGACGCGGTCACCGGCAAGCGTGTCGCGCTGGACGTCGAGCGCTACGAGTTCTGGCGCAACGGGACCCAGGTCACCATCACCCTCTCCGCGCCGCAGGGTTCCGACAACGTCGACCCGTGGAAGAAGGTCACCGAGTCGTTCGCGTGGGCGACATGACCTGCACGCTCGAAGCACACAACCTCTACCGCTTCTACCACGCCGGCGACGACGAGACCCTCGCGCTGCGGGGCGTGTCGCTCGCGGTAAACGGTGGAGAGCTCGTCGCGGTGACGGGTCCGTCCGGATCGGGGAAGTCGACCCTGCTCGCGTGCCTGGCCGGTCTCGACGAGCCCGACGGTGGAATGGTGCGCGTCGACGGCGAACAGCTCTCACGCCGAAGTGAGGAAGCGCGGGCCGCGATCCGGGCACGCCGGATCGGCATCCTGTTCCAAAACGCGAACTTGCTCGACCACCTCACGGTCGCCGAGAACGTTCGCGTGGCGCGGCGACTTGCCAAGGGCGCGCCCGTCCACCAATCGGTAACCGAGCTCCTCGAAGAGCTCGGCATCGGCGACCGCTCCCGGGCTCGTCCGTCGGAGCTGTCGGGAGGTGAGCTCGCGCGTGCCGGCCTTGCGGTCGCGATCGCGAACAGTCCCAATGTGATCCTGGCGGACGAGCCGACCGGCGAACTCGATCACGTCACCGCGTCGCGCATCTTGGCTCTTCTGTGGAGCCGTGCCGAAAAGGGTGCCGCGGTCGTCGTCGTGAGCCACGGCGACGCCATCGCCGCCGAGGCCGATCGAGTGATTGCGCTGTGCGACGGGCAGGTGACGTCATGACCGACGTCGACGAGAACACGGCGCTCGTCCGTTGCACAGATCTCGCGCGCACGTACGGCTCGGGCCGCACGGCTGTCGTCGCGCTCCACGGCGCCACCTGCGAGATCTTCCCAGGTGAGCAGATCGCGCTCATGGGCCCTTCGGGCTCGGGCAAGTCGACCTTGCTGCACCTGATCGCCGGGCTCGACAGTCCAACCGCGGGAAGGATCGAGTGGCCTGCACTCGGCGACCGCATCTCGTTGCGCCCCGGGCCCGTCGCCCTCGTGTTGCAGGGTCCAAGCCTCCTCGCGTCCCTGGACGCGGTCGAGAATGTGGCGCTCCCACTCGTGCTCGAGGGAATCGACGACTCCGACGCGCGCGAGCGGGCAATCGCCGCGCTCGAGCGCCTGGAGCTTGCGGACCTGCACGCGAAGCTGCCCGAGGAACTCTCGGGTGGGCAGATGCAACGCATCGCGATTGCGCGCGCACTTGCGCAACGTCCTCGGCTGTATCTCGCCGACGAACCGACCGGCCAGCTCGACCACGAGACCGCGACACACGTCATCGACGTACTTCTCGAGACCGCCCGCGAGAACGGCGCTGCGCTCGTCGTCAGCACGCATGACGCGGCCGTGGGCGAGCGCCTCGATCACTGCTGGCCGGTCGTCGACGGCCGGCTCGACGCGACCCGAACGCCGTCGAAAACCCCGAAAGCTGCCTCGTGCTCGGCCTGACCTGGCTGCGGGGACTGTCGCGCCGCGCCGGCCGGCTCGGCGCGACGGCGACCGGCGTCGCGATCGCCGTGGCGCTCCTCGCGTCGATCGGCACGTTCCTCTCGGCGTCGAAGGCGACCATGACGCAGCGAGCGGCGCAGACCGTCGCCGTCGACTGGCAGGTCGAAGTGCAAGCGGGCGCCAACACCGACGTTGTACTCGCCGCGGTGCGGTCGCGGGCGAGCGCCGCGCTTCCGGTGGGCTTCGCGCAGACGAGCGGATTCCAAGCCACAACCGGCGCCTCGACCCAGACCACGGGTCCCGGCGTCGTGCTCGGCCTGTCAGACACCTACCGCCGCACATTTCCCGGCACGGTTCGCGATCTCGCGGGAACAGGGCTGGGCGTCCTCGTTGCGCAACAGACGGCCGCGAATCTGCGCGTCGCGCCCGGTGACACCATCACCATCGGCCGCGCCGGACTCTCGGCCGCCCGCGTGCGCGTCGACGGGGTCGTCGACCTCCCGCAGGCGGATTCACTCTTCCAGAAGGTCGGCGCGCCGACAGGCGCGCAACCTCAAGCCCCACCCGACAACGTCGTGCTCCTGCCCGCGGCAACGTGGCACGCGCTGTTCGACCCTCTCGCGGCCGCGCGTCCGGACCTGATTCGCACGCAGATCCACGCGCGCCTATCGCACGAGTTGCCGCACGATCCTTCGGCCGCGTACACACACGTGAACGGTGCGGCCCGAAATCTCGAGGTCAGCCTCGCGGGTGCGGGACTCGTCGGCGACAACCTCGCGGCGACACTCGGCGCCGCAAGGTCCGACGCGCTCTACGCCCAGGTGCTCTTCTTGTTCCTCGGTGTCCCGGGCGCGGTCCTTGCCGGTCTGCTCACCGGTGCAGTCGCCGCGTCCGGCGCAACGCGTCGTCGCCACGAGCAAGCACTGCTGCGCACTCGCGGTGCCACGACTCGAACCCTCGTCCGCATCGGGCTCCTCGAAGCCGCCGTCGTAGGTGTCCTCGGCGCGATCCTTGGTATCGGCGTCGCCACGATCGTCGGACGGCTCGCGTTCGGGAGCGCGTCGTTCGGCGCGACGACCACGACCGCTTTGGCCTTCGGGCTCGGAGCCGCGTTGGTCGGCGTCGCGATCGCGTGTCTCGCGATCACTGTGCCCGCGTGGCGCGACGCGCGGTCGATCACCGTCGTCGGCGCGCGCCGCGTGATCGGCCGCGCCCGGGCACCACGCTGGCTCCGCCTCGGCTTCGATCTCGTCGCGCTCGGCCTATCTGGTCTCGTGTTCTGGCTCACGAGCCGTAGCGGTTACAACCTGGTGCTCGCGCCCGAGGGAACCCCCTCGATCTCCGTCAGTTACTGGGCGCTCGCAGGACCGGCGCTCCTCTGGGTCGGCGCGGGCATGCTCGCTTGGCGTGTCGCCTACCTTCTTCTTGGGGCGTCCCGCGGATTCACGCGGCGCCTCGCCCGCCCGTTCTCGGGACGACTCGCCGGCACCGTCGGAGCAACGATGCGGCGACAGCGGCAGCTACTGGCGAGTGCGCTCGCGCTCGTGGCACTCACCGTTGCGTTCGCGGCGTCTACCGCGGTCTTCAACGCCACTTACAAAGCCCAGGCCGCGGTCGACGCCCGACTCACCAACGGTGCCGACGTGACGGTTACCGAGACTCCGGGGGCGGCCACCGGACCCGAGTCGGCGCGCGACATCGCCGCCGTGCCGGGTGTCGCCGCGGTCGAACCGCTGCAGCACCGGTTCGCGTACGTGGGTGCCGATCTCCAGGATCTCTACGGAGTTCGCCCATCGACCATCGTCCAGGCCACCAAGTTGCAAGACGCCTACTTCCAAGGCGGCACAGCCCGCGACCTGATCAGCAAACTCGGTGCACAACCCGACGGCATCCTCCTCAGCGCCGAGACGGTGAAGGACTTCCAGCTCCGGCCCGGCGACGATGTCCGCCTGCGACTCCGCGACGTTCGCAGCACCCGGCTCGTCGAGGTGCCGTTCAGATACATCGGTATCGCAAAGGAATTTCCGACCGCACCTCGCGACAGCTTCCTCGTCGCCAACGCCGACTACGTCGCCCGCCGTACTGGAAGCGAAGCAGTCGGAGCGTTCCTCGTCGATACCGGCGCTTCATCGCCCGGCGCGGTCGCGGCACGGTTGCGGACGCGATTGGGAACACGCGCGACGATCACCGACGTCACGGATGCGCGTAAGATCGTCGGTTCCAGTCTCACCGCCGTTGACCTTTCCGGACTCACCCGCGTGGAACTCGGATTCGCGATCGTGCTCGCCTCGGCCGCGACCGGACTCGTGCTCGCCCTCGGACTCGCCGAGCGACGTCGCACCTTCGCGATCGTGAACGCGCTCGGGGCGAAGCCTCGCCAGCTCGGCGGCTTCGTTTGGAGCGAAGCGGCGTTCATCGTCACGGGCGGACTCCTCGCCGGAGCAATCGCCGGATGGGCGCTCGCATCGATGCTGGTCAAAGTCCTCACCGGAGTCTTCGACCCTCCGCCTGCCGCACTCTCGGTTCCATGGCCGTACCTCGCGAGCGTCGCCATCGTGGCCACGGCCGCAGTCCTTGTCGCGGGCGCGCTAACGCTTCGCCGCGCGCGAACCGCACCGCTGACTGTTCTGCGTGAGCTCTGAGTCGCCTCGCGTCAGACAGTCGCCGCGGTCGGGACGCGCGCCGCTCGTCGCCATGCTCGTCGCGAGTTTGTCGTTGATGTCGTGCGGAACGTCGAGCCATGCGCCGCGCACAGCACCGGGTACTTCAACCAGTGTGCTCCCGCAGACCGCGCCTGCGAACGTTTATGCGGCAGCCGGCGCAGGCATGTTGAGCGCGCCTGCCCGTAGAGCGCGGCCGTTGGTGTACGTGCCAGAGAGCCTGTCGGACTACGTCGACGTGATCGACCCCGCGACGTACCGCGTCGTCGACCGGTACCGCACCGGCGCGCGCCCGCAGCATGTCGTGCCCGCGTGGGACATGCGCACCTTGTACGCGGCGAACAATCTCGGGAACTCGTTGACGCCGATCGATCCAAATACCGGGAAGGTCGCCGGATCAAATATCGCGGTCGACGATCCGTACAACCTCTACTTCACCCCCCGTGGAACCTCGGCGATCGTCGTCGCCGAGCACCTCGACCGACTCGACTTCCGCGATCCGCACACGTTCGCCTTGCAACAGCACGTCCCCGTGAGCTGCGCGGGAATCGACCACCTCGACTTCAGTGCCGACGGCACCTATCTGATCGCCACGTGCGAATTCGCCGGTCGACTGGTCAAGATCGACCTTGCGACCCGCAAGATCATCGGGTATCTGGACTTGCCGGGGTCCAGCCCGCAAGACATCAAACTCGAGCCTGCCGGACGCATCTTCTACGTCGCCGACCTGAGGCTCGGCGGCGTCCACCTCGTCGACGGAGCAAGCTTCCGCCCCGTCGGCTTCATCGCGACCGGAGATGACGCGCACGGTCTGTATCCCAGCCGCGACAGTCGCTACCTCTACGTCTCCAACCGGCGCGGCGCATCGGTCAGCGTCATCGACTTTGCAACCCGCACCCTCAGGGCGACCTGGCACCTCCCCGGCACGAGCCCCGACATGGGCGGCGTCTCTGATGACGGCAAGGTGCTCTGGCTTTCCGGTCGCTTTCACGCCGCCGTATACGCCATCTCCACCATCGACGGACACATCATCGCCAACATCCACATCCCACACCGTCCCCACGGCCTGTGCGTGTGGCCGCAGCCGGGCCGCTACTCGATCGGCCACACCGGCATCACCCGATAGGTCCTCAACTCATTCGATGACTTCGGCCCATACCGACTTCCCGTGCTCGTGGATCGTTGTGCCCCATTGCTCGGACAGCGCGTTGACGATGTGAAGGCCACGACCACCCGACCGGTCGAGGTTTCCGAAATCCAGCCCGGGACGGGGCACCTGGGTATCGCCGTCGGCCACGTCGATGCGCAACTTTCCGGCTTCGCCGCTCACG
>JAUZEM010000369.1 GCA_030839005.1 Actinomycetota bacterium
AGAATGGCGCGACCGGCAACCCGTGCGCGCCGACGCCGTTCGTCAGCGGCTGCCCGGGCGGCCTGCTCGGACTCGGATTCACCGGTCTGATGACGGACGGCCGAACGAGCTACGACGGCCTCTACAACGCCGGCAACATGGTCGTCGGCGGCGCCGCCGGCGTGTTGACGATCTCTCAGGTGCCGGCCGGCGATGCCACCGGGTCGACCAATACGCAGCAGTACGCCTTCCAGTACGGCGTGAACGCGAATCCGGCCAACACCGGAGTCTTCACCGCGCACACGCGCGTCAACGCGCCGTTCGCCGGAGTGACACCGCAGGGCAACCAATCCATGGGCCTCTACATCGGCACCGGCGACCAGGACAACTACGCGAAAGTCGTGCTCACCGCCAACGGCGGTTCTCCGGGGGTGCAGTTCGTCCAAGAGGTCGGCGGCGTGGCGGCCGCCGGTCCGGTCGCGCCGCTGTCACTGCCCGGCCCCGACTTCGTCGACCTCTACCTCACCGTGGATCCGGCGGCGGCGACCGTGTCCGTCAGCTACCGCGCGACGACAAACGGGATTGCCGGTCCGCTGGTCACTCTGGGCTCGGCTCATAGCATCCCGACCGCGTGGTGCACCAGCACCACGCGAGGCCTGGCGATCGGCCTGATCGCGACTTCAGCCGGCGGCTCGACCTTCCCCGCGACGTGGTCGGTCCTCGAGGCCACCGCCGGCACGTCCGCCGGCTGAAGCGATGCCCCAGGTTCGGCACTCATCAGTCTGATGATGAGGTGAGTCATCGGACGCAGTTGCGAGTGCACTCGTCGGCCCTGGCGGTTTGGGCGATCGGCACATTTTCGGTGCTGCTCGTGTGGACCCGTTGCGCGAATCTCGGCGCGAGCTTCTGGCTCGACGAGGCCTACAGCGCATTGCATTACATCGACCGTGGGCCGCGTGGGATCTTCTTCGATCACTACCTGCCGAACAATCACGTGTTGTTCAATCTGTTGGCGTGGGTAACAACTTCGCGTGTCGGCCATTTCGAGGCGGCGTATCGGTTGTGGAGCGTCGGCCCCGCGTTGGCTGCGGTTGGAATCATCGGATGGTGGACGTGGCGTCGCGTCGGGCCATGGGCCGCGTTCGCGGTGGTCGCTTTAGCGACAGTCGCGCCACTGCATCTGGAGCTTTCCGCACAAGCACGCGGGTACGGTCTGGCGTTCCTCGCCGCGGTCTGCATGCTCACGAGCGCGGCCGACCTCAGTAGTCGTGGCCGTCGCCGCGATAGCGCGGCGTTCATCGCCTCGGCGCTGATCGGCATCTGGACGCTTCCGGTGTTCGCGATTGCATTTGTCGGCCACGTCGCGGTCTTGGCCCTGCGCCGCGACCGCCGGCGCTTCGCGGTCATCGCAACCGCAGTGGTCGCGGGCGGCTCGCTGGTCTTCTATGCGCCGCTCCTCGGCGGGATCATCGCAAACTCCCGGCAAACGTTTGGGATGCGCCTTCCATGGTACGGATGGCTCAGCGGACCGTGGGAACATCTCGCCAGACCAACGCTCGCCGCATTCGTGTCGCGCAATCCTGGTTCACCGACGACAAACCCGATGCTCCTCGCCGCGTTCGTCGCGCTGGCGGCGTTGGCGGTCCGACGATGCCGGCGTCTCAACGAACGTGACCTGCTGTTGCACCTTGTGATGCCGGTGCTGACGACCTACGTCGTCTTGGACATCGCGCGGATCTATGTTGCGGATCGGTTCGTCAGCTACCTGCTCTTCTACGTACTGGTGCTCATCTCGCTCGGTCTTACTGAAGCGTCGCATCTCTTGTCCGCCGTCGCGGCAACTCGCCTCATCGTCATCGTCGTGCTGTCGCTCTTACTCGTCGTCGGCGCCGACCACGTACTCGCAGAAACCCACGCCGACGCCGTGTTGCCGATCGAAAACTTCAAGCTGGTCGCACAGATCGTCAACGCCACGGGACGCCAAACTCCCGTGTTTACCAACAGCGTATTTCCGGATGGTCTGCGGTGGTATCTCGGAACCAGCCGCGTTCAAGAACTACCTGTTGCCGCGCTGACAAGAGCGCTCTGCAATACCTCCCACGAGGAAGTCTTCGTCGATCACCACTTCCACTCCCCCCCGGAACCCAACCTGGCCTGCCTGCGCCGCAGAGGCATCGTGCCCCTACATATTTCGCAGCGCGGCCGAGGCTCCCTGGACGTGTGGGTGGTTCCCGCAGGATCCGCACCACCAGCATGAAACGATGCAGTCACCGTCTTGTGACGCTACCTGCGACGACCGGTCCGGTAGCTGTCGATCCAGTGTTCCGCTGAGCGCCGTTCGGCGAGCGGAATCCGGCGGCGGTGCCAACGGTCACGAATAACGACAGAACTCGGCCAAACGAACGCGGCCAGCGCCGAGGCAAGTGTGCGTAGGCGTCGGTTCTTGCGGGCCGCGTGCGCGTAGCCTTTCGCGGCGCGTAGGCGGGCTCCGGTCCTTTGGTCGCGATCGGCGAGGTAGGCGTTCCAGGCGACCTCATTGAAGTCGACGTCGCGTCGTCGACGCTCCCTGGAGTATCGGTCGACGACGATCGCGCGCTCGGCGGCCGCGGAGTTCGTGTCGGCCGACAATCCGCCTGGTTGGAGGGTGTACGCGGTTTCTGCACGGTCTACGGGTGCCAACGGCGAGGCCAGCGCAAGCCGAGTCCACAGGTCCCAGTCGGCAAGGGTCGAGAGCCGCTCGTCGAAGCCGCCGGCGTCGACGATGAGCCGGCGTCGCGCCATGACCGTTGAGGCACCTCCAGGTATCGGGTTGCACGCAAGGACGACGTCGGCGAGGTAACTGGTGCCGGGCGCGCGCTGCCACCCGAGAAGGCGCAACCGGGTATCGATGAGGACCGCGCTCGTGCATGACCAGCCCGCGCCCGGGACCTGGTTCACGGCGTGGAGCTGGCGGGTGAGCTTGTCGGGAGCCCAAAGGTCGTCGTCGTCGATGAAAGCCACCCATTCGCCGGTTGCGGACGCGAGGCCGCGGTTGCGCGTCGCGGAAACCCCTTTGGGTCGATCGTGGCGCAGGGTGTGCAGCCGAGGGTCGGTGATCGCCGCCAGGTAATCGGCGGTTTCGTCTTCAGAGCCGTCGTCGACGACGAGTACCTCGATGTGGCGATGGGATTGACACAGGATGCCGGCGACCGCCCGCGCGAGAAACGCAACGCGGTCCCGGGTCGGCACGATGACGGAGACGAGGTCGTCTAGTCGATCGTCCATTGCCTGGGAGGGGTGAGGAGGCCCGTGGCGGGCTGACCCCGAACGTCGAAGGCGAGCGCTTTCCACAACATGGCGTAGGGACGTTCCCAGCGCGATTCGTAGATCCCGACGTCGAGGAAGTACCGGCCGCCCGCGAGATCGAGGCGTTCGAGGTGGAGGCGAACGGTTCCGTGGGAAGGCAGCTGACCGACCGGGTGACCGTCGCCATCGGTGCTCAGGTTGAGAAAGTAGCTGCCGTTGGCTGCGTCGTGCGCGTGGACCCCGACAACGGCGTCGGGGACGAGCTCGTGGGTGGTGAAGTCGATCTCGATGGTCACGGGGGCGCCGGACCGGATGGTGCCGACCGGGGAGCCGCGAGGGCCGATCAGCCGTACGTCGCTGATCTCGACCTCGCCCGAGCCGACGCGTGCGCCGCCGTCGGCGAGCAACTCTGGTGGGGGGAGCGCCTCGAGCATCGCGTTGGCGTAGCGCTCGAGTACACCTTCGGTCTCGCCGACGACGCGCACGTGTCCGTCGGCGAGCCAGATGGTGCGGGAGCACAGGCGGGCGATGTGGCTTGGTTCGTGGGACGTCAGCAGCACGGTG
>JAUZEM010000487.1 GCA_030839005.1 Actinomycetota bacterium
CTCAGATACGAACACCTCGCATCTGCGAACGCGCAGCATCTGCACGGGGGGCGAGAGCGTGCACATTCCCGACGGATACCTGAGCCCGAGCACGTGCGCGGTCGCCGCCGGTGCAATGACTGCCGTCTGGCTTACCGCAGGGCATCGGGTGCGCAAGGTCGTCACGAATCGGTATGCGCCGTTGACCGCCCTCGCCGCGGCGTATTGCTTCTGCGTCATGATGTTCAACGTCCCGGTTCCCGACGGTACGACTGCCCACGCCGTCGGCGCGGTGCTGGTCGCGGTGTTGCTCGGACCGTGGGCTGCCGTCGTCGCGGTGTCAGTTGCGCTCGCCATTCAAACCCTGTTCTTCGGCGACGGCGGAGTCCTTGCGTATGGTGCGAATGCCTTGAATATGGCGTTCGTCATGCCATTCGTCGGCTATGGCGTATATCTCGCGATTGCGCGCCGTGCACCGCTGACTTCCAGGCGCCGGGCGATCGCGGCCGGCCTCGGCGGTTACGTGGGTCTCAACGCGGCGGCGATGGCCGCCGCGGTCGAGTTCGGCATCCAGCCCGTGCTGTTCCACACCGCCGACGGCACACCTTTGTACGCGCCGTTCCACCTGAGCCAGACGCTTCCCACGATGGCGCTGGCTCATCTCACGGTTGCCGGCGGCGTCGAGTTCGCGTTGACGATGGGCGTGGTCGCGTACCTGCAGCGCGCGAATCTGCCGCTGCTACGCATCAATCATCCGGCGACCTCGTCGGGAGCCACAAGAGAAATGCCGGCGCCGCGGCGGCGGGGGCGGCGTGTAGTACTCGCCTTCGGGGTGGCCGCGCTCCTCACGCCTATCGGGCTGCTCGCGCGCGGAAGCGCGTTCGGCGAAGGAGCGCCGAGCACCCACGCGCTGTTCAACGGATACGGCGTCGGTATCGACGCCCATCCGGCCGTGGGCTACATCGTCTCGGCTCTCGTCGGTATGGCGGTGATCGCGGGCGTTGCTTTCGCAGTTGTGTCGCTGATCTCCCGAGTGCGATCGCCGGTTCGATGACCACTCCCGACTGGCTCATCGAACCCGAGACCCGCCTCGGTCCGTGCGAGTGTTGCGGCCGGCGCTCGAAGGCCGACCTCGTGGAGAAGACGATCGCGGGTGCGGTCCGGGTGCTGCGCGCCGCGATGTTCTCCGCCGACCTCGCGGCGGAGGACGGGTTCCTGCAACGCGTTGACGCGCGCGTGAAGGCCGGGTCGGTGTTGGCGCTCCTCGTGGTGTCGGCACTCGTACGCCACGTCTCGGTGCTGGTCGGGCTCTACGCGTCGATCCTGCTGGTCGCGTCCGTGTCGCGCGTCCCGGTTCGCCTGCTCGTCCGGCGCGTGTGGCTCTTCGTTCCCTTGTTCACCGGGGTCGTCGTGCTTCCCGCGGCGCTCAGCGTCATCACGCCCGGTCACGTCGTCGTACCCCTCGGCACCTGGTTCGGCACGCCGGTCGGATTCACCGCGCAGGGCCTGACGGCCGCGGCGCTCATCGTCATGCGAGCCGCGACGTCGATCTCTCTCGTCGTCGTCCTCACGATCACGACCCCGTGGCCCAGGCTCCTCGCGGCGCTGCGGGCCTTGTTCGTTCCGCGCGCGTTCGTCCTGGTGCTCGCGCTCGCGTACCGGTACCTCTTCCACCTCCTGGGCTCGGTCACCGACATGTACGAGGCCCGCAAAGCCCGCGCTCCTCGCGACCACGATCTCGCGCGCGGACGCGCGTTCGTCGCCGCGACCGCGGGCGCGACGTTCGGCAAGGCCCACGCGCTCTCCGAGGAGGTGTATCTGGCGATGGTCGCGCGCGGATACCGAGGACAAGCCACCGCGACAGACCGCGGGCCTCTCCGCTCCGTCGACCTCTTCGTGGTCGGGACCGTCGTTGCCGCTGCCTTGGTTGTGATCGGAGTCGACCATGTCGTCGCCCACTGAAGTGTTTGCCGTCGAGGACGCGCACTACCGCTACCTCGATCGCTTCGTCGCGCTCACCGGCGTCTCCCTCACCGTCGGCGCGGGGGAACGGGTTGCCCTGCTGGGTGCGAACGGCTGCGGCAAGTCGACGATGCTCAAGTTGCTCGCCGGACTCCTCGGTCCCGACCGTGGAACGGTCCATGCGTTCGGCACCGAGCTGACCGCGGCGACGCTCGACGACGACCAGTTCGCGCGAGCGTTCCGAGCGCGCGTCGGCTTCGTGTTCCAGAGCTCGGACGCCCAGCTCTTCTCGCCGACCGTGCGCGACGAGGTGTCGTTCGGACCTCTCCACCTCGGGTTCGACTGCTCCGAGGTCGAACGGCGTGTCGACGACGTACTCGCGCTTCTCGACATTGCCGAGCTCGCGGATCGGGCGCCGTACCAGCTCTCCGGCGGCGAGAAGAAGCGGGTCGCGATTGCCTCGGTGCTCGTAACGAATCCGGACGTTCTGCTGTTCGACGAGCCGACCGCGGCGCTCGACCCGCGTACGCAGCGCTGGTTCCTCGACCTCGTCGTCGAGCTGCACCACGCGGGGAAGACGATCGTCTGCGCCACACACGACCTCGCTGCTCTGGACCAGCTCGCCGACCGTTGCATCGTGTTCTCCGAGGATCATCGGATCGCCGCAGCGGC
>JAUZEM010000491.1 GCA_030839005.1 Actinomycetota bacterium
GTGCCGGGCTCATCGGCCGATGCCGCGTCGACGAGCTCGCGCAATAGCTCTAGCAGTTCGGCGCGCCGCCCGGGATGGGCGCGCATCGTCGACACGTAGGCGATCAGCTCTGGAGCTCCTTGTTCGCGCCGTCACCGAAATGTTCGATCAGGCGCGTTGCGTAGAAGTGCGGCCAGGGCTCGACGGCCCGGACCGCGGTGTGGTCCTTGTCGAGTTGTACGAGCATGTAGACGAGCTCGCTGCGCACCGGTGCCGATCCGAGCATGGTCGGGAGCTCCGAGAGCCGCAGCAGCCAGTCGGCGTACCACGACGCCCAGTCGTCGTCGACGCCGTCGGTGATCCGGTACACGCGGTGATGGGTCTCGGCGGCTTCTTCGAGCAACGCGGCCACTTTCCCGCGATCGGTCATCATGTGCTCCCTCGCGGGTCGGTTCTCGATCGGACGCCGAGATCGAGATACGGCCGCCAGAGGTAGCCGTCGGGGTCTGCGACGACAAACTGCCGGTTCCCCGCCTCGGTCCGCGTCGAACGCACGGTTCCACCATTCGTGAGATCGACTTCGACCTCGTACCAGCGTTCCTCGATCTCGACGACCGGCCGGCTGCCTGCGGCGAGAACGCGCCGGTAGATCGCATCGACGTCCCTGACCGCGAGTTGGAAGTTGACGCCGCGCCCGAACGGTTGCCGGAGCGGTGCGGTGCGAAAGCGGCGACCGGGCCCCGCGGCCTCCTCGAGCATCAGCTCTGCTTCGTCGAGGTCGAGGTACGCGAACCGCTCGGCTGGGCGCTCGTACAGGACGCGAAACCCGAGCAGGTCGACGTAGAAATCGAGCGACGCGCGGAGATCGGCGACGTCGAGCTCGGGGACCAGCCGAACGAATCCGGCGCGGTCATCGTTCGCCATTTGCACAGGTTGCCCCGTCCGGCGTCGTGATGCGAAGCGCAGGTCCGGCGGGCACGCGCCCGGCCGGATGTTCAGCGTCATATGTCCAGCCACACATCTGCGGAGGCGTTGTCGCGGGCAAGGTGAATATGCCAGCACCCACGCGTGACAAATCTGAATCCCGTTCCCCATTCGTCGCCCGGACGGTGGTAGCTGCTCGCCGAATGCGCCTCCGGGCCGAAGACCAGCGGCCGGGCGCGACCCGTGGGTGCGGTGAAGGCGACCCGCAGCGGACCTCTGCCCGTCATGCGCCAGACAATCTTCAACTCGTCACCCGCGCGCGGCGGGACGTGGCCCGGTCCGAGCGCAAGTCCCCAGAGCTGAGCGTCGCGGCTCACACCGCGTATCTCGTTCGCCGCGCCGTCGACGCCGAACCGGGTCGGCGTCGCGCAGGCCGACCGGGCGGTCGTGGCACCCGGTGTGCTCTGGCCCGTCGTCGATGTCGGAGCCGCGGGGCGGGGATGTGACGCGCGACACCCCATACCGACCAACAGCAACGCGGTGACACTCGCGGCTCGCTTCACACCGCTTGTACACCGCTTCGAACGCGCGCGTTCCGTCGTCACAACTTGACTGCGAGGAGCCGCCACGGATCGGGTACGCCCTTGAGCGAATGGGTACCCCGGTCGTCGAACACGATGCCCGATCCCACGACCAAGTCTTTGACTGTCGAGGACACCAGCACCTCTCCGGGTCGAGCGAGCGCGCCGATCCGAGCGGCGATGTGGACCGCGAGGCCGCCGAGATCGTCGCCTCGTGCTTCACACTCGCCCGTGTGCAGGCCTATCCGTACATCGATCCCGAGCTCGCGAGTCGCTTTGATGACGGCCTCGGCGCAGCGGATTGCCCGCGCCGGACCGTCGAAGGACACGAAAAAGCCATCTCCGGTGGTCTTGATCTCGCGCCCGCGAAACCGGCGTAACTCGTTCCGCACCGCTCGGTCATGCGCGTCGAGAAGCGCCCGCCAACGCTCGTCGCCGAGCGAGGCGGCGAGCTCGGTTGACCCGACGATGTCGGAGAAGACCACGGTGGTGAGAACGCGTTCGATTTCTACTTCGGGCCGGTAACCCGTCAAGAACTCGGCGACCTCGTCTGCAACGACGTAGTTGTTCGGCGTGATCGCGGTATCCCCGCCCGGCAGTTCGACAAACCTGGCGCCGTTGATGTGCTCGGCGAGGTAGAGCCCGTGCGCGATCGGGAACAGCACGCTCTCACGGGCGTGAAGAACCAACGTCGGTACCTGGATCAGCGACAGCGCGGCGCGGACATCGAGGCTCCGAAGCATGTAGTCGAACTGCGTCGCGGCCGTGCGCGGTGTCGCTGACGCTCGAAACCACTTCGCGCCGAATTCCAGGAACTCGGAGTGGTCCGCCATGCTCGGGCTCGAGATACGCAACAGCTCCGGCGTTCCCCACAAGCGTTCGATTGTCTTCACTACCGTGCCGGCAACCTCAGGTGTTGCTCCGATCGTGTAGTCGTCCGCCTCGAGATAACGAGCAGTTGTGGTGAGAAGGATCAGTGCGCTGACGCGTTCGGGGTGCATGGCCGCGAACAGCATCGCGATGGGACCACCATCGAGGGTCGCGAAGATCGCCGTTCGCGTGGAGCCTGCCGCGTCGAGCACCGCGACGAGATCTTCCGTCCACTCCTCCCATGTCGGGAGTGCATTCCGAGGGACACCGTCCGACGCGCCCGTACCCCGCCGGTTGAAGAGGATGACTCGGCTGAAAGATGCAAGGCGCGCCAGGAACGCCGGCGCGAACGGCGCATCCCAAAACAACTCGATGTGGGCACCGGTGCCGTAGAAGTAGACCAGGTCGATCGGGCCGTCACCAACGACCTGGTATGCGACATCGGCGTCGCCTACTGCGACGTACCTCGTCCTCGGCGCGACGTGCACTCACGCATGATGCCCGATGGAGTACGCGCCGGTCGTGCTACGAGCCGGCGCTCAGCGGCGGTGCGGGAATTGGGGTCTCGCCGTCGATCTGGCGGACGAACTCGCCGAGATACCACGTCCAGAATGCTCGCAAGTCGTCAGGTGTCGCGAGGGAGAGCAGCGTGCCGTTGCGGCAGTATTCCTCGATCTCGATGAGCACGGGGACAGCTTCCAGGATGTGCTGTTTGAACTCGACCGGTACCCATACCTCAACGGTGATCGTCGTATCGCCGCGCGCCAACGCCGCTTCGACCTCGGCCTCGGCCTCGGGGTTGAGGTTCGCGTAGCGAGTGTCGGACGTGGCCGCGATCTCCAACAGCCGCCGCGCGAGCGTCGTGTCGTGCTCACCTCCCGCCTCGATGAACGCGAACTCGCGCACGAGCGCGGCACTGTGCTGACGAGCGCGATCCCAGAGCCGTACGGGAAGGTCGACCAGCAGCACGCGCCGGTCTGCCGCCGCGTCCACGCCCTGCGGGTCATCCATGGCGTCGGCTCACGCGCGCGTTATCGGCTCGGCATGCCTGACCGTTGAGCGGACGACAGCTCATTCGAGCAGGCGGCCGGCGGAGTCGGCGGGCCCGAACCGGTCCAGCGATGTTCGGAGCTCGTCGCGTACCGGGGGGACCGGCTCGCTCCACGGATCAACGAGCCGCCCGTCGTCACCGAGGCCGTTGTAGAAGTTGATCTGGAGCGCGGGGTCGAGGTCGCGGAAGTCGGCCCGGTTGTGGCAGCCGCGCGACTCCCGCCGCGCGAGGGCGCCTCGCATGGTGGCCTCGGCCACGAGCAACCCGGCCCGGAGGTCGATGAGCTGCGCCAGATCCGACCAACCCTCTGCGCTGGGCCGCACGTCGACGTCCCCCACGACCGCGCGGATCTCGTCGAGCCGGGAGAGCCCGTCGCGCAGGCCGGCATCGTCACGCACGACCCCGCCGCGTTCCCACATCACGTTTCGCACCGCCCGCTGCAGCGGACGCGCCAGTTCCGGCCCCGAGCCGATCATCGCGTCCAGCTCCTCGCCCGCTTCGTCGACGACGCGACGGGGGTGGATGGCAATGTCGCAGTCCGCCGAGAACGCGGCGGCGGCCGCGCCGGCGCGTTTGCCGAACACGATCGTCTCGGCGAGCGAGTTCCCGCCCAGCCGGTTGGCGCCGTGGAGCCCGGCGGTGCACTCGCCGGCCGCGTAGAGCCCGACCACCTCGGTGGCGTGAGTCTCGGGCTCGACCACGATCCCGCCCATCGAATAGTGCGCCGTCGGTGCCACCTCCATTCGCTCTCGCGAGATGTCGAGCATTTGGTACTCGATGAACTGGCGATACATGCGCGGCAGCTTCGTGACGATGACGTCCTTCGGCACGTGCGTGATGTCGAGGAACACTCCGCCGTTCGGGCCGCCCCGTCCCTCGGCGATCTCCGTGTAGTTGGCCAACGCCACCCGGTCGCGCGTGCTCAATTCCATCCGCTTTGAGTCGTAACGCGCCATGAAGCGCTCGCCGAGCGCGTTGTACAGGTGACCGCCCTCGCCCCGTACAGCCTCCGTCACCAGTACGCCGGCCGCCTCTTCGGGAGCGACCATGCCCGTGGGATGGAACTGCACGAGCTCCATGTCCTTCACGCGACATCCGGCGCGAAGCGCGAGGGCGATCGCCTCGCCGAAGTTCTCGTCGCGACGCGAAGAGCTGCGCCGCCAGATCCGCGTGTGACCGCCGCCGCAGAGGACGACCGCGTCGGCGACGAACGCGGTGCGGCTGCCGTCGTGAAGGTCGAACGCGAGAGCACCGAAGCAGGCGCCGTCGGCAATCAGCAATCGCGAAACGTATTGTTCCTCGACGATTGGAATGCCCAGC
>JAUZEM010000599.1 GCA_030839005.1 Actinomycetota bacterium
ATCCTGTCGCTCGAGCAGAGTGGCAATACCGAAGACCCGCGCTACATGGAGCTGCTGATCGAACAGCACTATGTCCACCACATCCTGCGCATGCCGGTCGAGCACTGGCCCGATCCGGTGCAACGCGCCTTCGCCCACATCAACCCGTCGATCTACGTGTCGATGCAAGGCCCGAGCGAGCTCGGGATCAGCAAGGAAGCCAAACTCGCCGACTGGGAATGCACCGACCGACTCCCCTCGATCGAAGTGCCGACCCTCGTGATCGGCGCTCGGTACGACTCGATGGACCCGTCGCACATGGAGATGATGGCCGGGCAACTACCCAAGGGCCGCTACCTCCACTGCCCCGACGGCAGTCACCTCGCAATGTATGACGACCAACAGCGGTACTTCGCCGGCCTCGTCGAGTTCCTGCACGAACTCGCCGACTGATCGAGCCGCGATCGCTGAGCCTGGGGCGTGACACCCACCCGGCGATCAGGGACACCCGGGACGCGTCCTTCAAGGCGCGCATTGGGGCACTCGCGCTCGGTCTACCGGCGTTCCATGAGGAGTCGCCCGGCGATGCCGGTGTACGCCTCGTAACGCCGGTCAACAGCTGTCTGGGTGACGACGAAACCGTGGCGCTCATAGAGACGACGTGCGGGATTCGCAGTGGTGGTGTGCAGACTCATGTTGACGATCCCGCATCGGCGCGCTTCGTCCACTGCCCATGACAAGAGCTGTCCGCCGATTCCCTGACCACGTCGGAGCGGATCGACGTCCAGTTCATCGATGTAGAACGAGTTGGCCGGAGTCGGGAGATCCACCCTCGATCGCGCGCGGAACCTCGGAAGGCGTTTGAGCGAGCCGACGGGTCCAAACACGGACAGGGCGAGCTTGACGTGATCGAGCGTGATCGGCGTGGCGTGACCGCCCACGCGGTACTGCAAGACCCCAACGATGCAGTCTCCGTCGACCGCGACCACCGTCGGCTTATCCTCATTCGGGATGCCATCGAGTCGGACCAGGCCAGCCCCGAATTCTCGGGCCAAGTCCGCCGTTCCGGCGAGCGCTAACGCCTCTGGGACTGGGACACCGTGAATGATCTCAACGATACGATCTACGTCGCTCGAACTGGCGCCACGGATCGTGACCACGAGCCATTATCGCGACAATGAGCGGCGCGGTCACTTCCGTGCGTGCGTCCGCGAAGAGCTGCTCGGCCACTCTCGGAGCCGGCGATCAGGGACACCCCGCCGCTTTGATATGGGGCGCGGGTTATTGGACCCGCTCGCCGAAGGTTTTGTGTAGCGGGAGCTCTCGCAATAATGCGCCAGAGCGAAGCTCCTATGTTTGTCAAGGTGCGTTTTCGGCGGTGCTGGCAGACCAGTGATGGGCCACTCGGTGACGGCAAGCTCTTATGAAGCCATGCGTTGCCGAACGTGGTTGGAGTGACGGGCCGGCGGTTCGTTCGAAGGACAGCCGGTCGGCGTCGGGGCATTCGTGGGTCAGGCCCGTCACTCCAGATCTTCTAGGCGCGCGCGAGGTGCGGGTAGAGCTCGCGGGCGACGTAGCGTTTCAAGACGCGCATGACCTCGCGGGTTGTGAGACCTTCAGTAGTGCGGCGCGCGACATATTTGCGGGTGCGTTCATCACCGCTCATGCGGGTGAACACGATCCGCCACAGCGCATGGTTCGCTTGACGGTTCCCGCCGGGGTTGAGCCGGTGGCGAGTGACTTTGCCCGACGATGCCGGCAGGGGTGCGACGCCACATAGGTGCGCGAACGCAGCTTCGCTTTTGAGCCGGTGCGGGTTGTCGCCGGCTGCGACCAACAAGATCGCGGCGGTGTGCGTCCCGACGCCATAGACGTCGAGGAGGTTCGGCGCGGTTCGCCGGACGAGCGTGTCGATGAGTCGGTCGACGTGTTGCGTGTCGGTCTCGAGATCCAAGACTCGTCGACCGAGGGTGCGGATCGCGAGTTTCGTCGCGTACATGACCGACCCGCTCTCCCGTGCCGGGCGTAACGACGCGGCCGTGCGCGCCAGATGCTCGGCGGGCACACCCCGCAAGCGTTCTCGCAGTTCGTCGGGAGCGGTGAAGCCGAGATGGCGGATCTGATTCAGATACTTGATCCGCACGTCACGGCCGGAACGTCGAGCGACCAACAACACCCGGATCGCTTCGACATCACCGTCTGCGGTCTTCGCAAGTCCCTGACACTCGCCCCGATAACGCGGCCCGGGCCGCTTCGATCGCGTCGAGCTCGTCGGACTTGCCGTTGCGGCGACGCTCCTGTCGGTTCGGACGGTCGACCTCGATCACCACCAGGCCCTGGCCGCGCAGATGACGCGCCAGCCCGGCACCGTACGCGCCGGTGCCTTCCACCCCCACCCGGACGATCTCACCGAAACCGGCCAGCCAACCGTGCAACTGGGCATAACCCGCCGGCGTCGTCGCAAACGATTCGACGCCCAATACGCCGCCGTTCGCGTCGACGGCCGCCACAACATGAATATCCGCGTGCGTGTCGACTCCGCCCGTCACCGGGCGCGTGCTCTCTACGATGGTCATCGCCATCGCTTCTGCTGCTTCAACGGTTCAAGGGGTGGCACGCACGTCCCGGGAAGGAGACCGTGCCGAGCACGCTGCGACGAACAGCGAACTCGTCACCCTCCGGAACGGGGCGTGCCCAATTCCAGACCCACGCACTCGCGCAAGCCCGGCAGGAACGTACCCGCCACCAACAACACGATCGCGGACCCAAACGAACTAGCGCCCACCCATCCTCACTGGGCATTATGCGCTGATGGCGAGCGGTCACGCTGACTATGTGGCCCAGGTTGTCTCGTGGGCGGAGAGGGTCCCATCGGTCCGGGGGCTCGTCGTTATGGGTTCCGTCGCTCAGATCGGAACCGAGGACGCGCTGTCGGACCTGGACCTGATGATCATCACGAC
>JAUZEM010000511.1 GCA_030839005.1 Actinomycetota bacterium
GGCTTGTCGACGCGGCCCCTGGTGCGGGTGCAACCCTTCGACGCGCGCGACGGCCTGCTGGTCGACTCGTCGGTCGTGATGGACGGTCAGTTGTTGCCGCTCACCCGCGCGGGTGTGCTGAGCGGCGATCTGATGGTGGCGCGTTTCGTGCTCGACGAGGTGCAGGGATTCGCCGACGCGACGGACGACGTCAAGCGTCGCCGCGCGCGCCGCGGTCTCGAGACCCTCGACTCGTTGCGTCGCGAGGGACACGTGCGCCTCTTCGTGCTCGACGACGAGATTCCCGAGATCTCCGAGGTCGATGGCAAGCTGATCGCCCTCGCGCGGCGACTGCAGCTGCGATTGCTCACGAACGACGGTCCGCTGGCCCGCAACGCCGAGCTCCAGGGTGTGCCGACGACGAACCTGCGCAGGCTCGCACAGGAACTGACCCCCAGCATCGGGCCCGGCGATTACGTGCGCGTCGCGCTGACGCGAGAAGGCAAGGAGATCGGGCAGGGCGTCGGTCATCTCGACGACGGTTCGATGGTGGTGGTAAACGGCGGACACGAGCTGGTCGGCGGTCCCGAGGTCACACTCCAGGTGACATCCGTGGTGCCGACCGCCGCCGGGCGCTTGCTGTTTGCTCGCGTCGACGCGTCCTGACGCCGAGCCTGGGCCAGACTGGCGCGGTGAAGACGTGGGCGATCGTCGTTGCCGCAGGCGGTGGCGCGCGCTTCGGTGCCGCGAAGCAGTTCGCGCGCCTCGGCAACGGGAGCGTCCTCGACCGCGCCGCGGGCGTTGCTCGGGAGTCGTGTAGCGGAGTCGTGGTCGTGCTCCCCGCCGGACGCGATTGGCAGGCGCCCTCCGGCGTGCTCGTCGCGATCGGGGGGGCGACCCGCTCGGCCTCGGTTCGGGCCGGGCTCGCGTGCGTGCCCGACGACGTCGACGTCGTGGTCGTGCACGACGCCGCGCGTCCGCTCGCGTCGCGCGCGCTCTTCGCCCGGGTCATCGGCGCCGTGCGTGCCGGCGCCGACGCCGCCGTGCCGGCGATGCCGGTGACCGACACCGTGAAACGCGTGCGCGATCACCTCGTCGTCGAGACCGTGCGTCGCGACGACCTCGTCGCGGTGCAGACGCCACAAGCGTTTCGCCGTTCGGTCCTCCAGGCTGCGCATGCGGGCGCCGGACTCGAAACCGACGACGCCGCGCTCGTCGAAGCCGCCGGAGGCAGCGTCGTCGTCGTCGAGGGTGAACCGCGTAACCTCAAGCTGACGCTGGTCGACGACCTCGAGATCGCCCAGGCGTTGATCGAGGGTGCCCGCGCGTGACGAGAAACCGGGTCGGCCTGGGTTTCGACGTTCACCCGTTCGGTGACGCCCCGCCGCTTGTGCTCGGCGGTGTCACCATCGCGGACGCGCCCCGCCTCGCCGGCCACTCCGACGGCGACGCCATTGCCCACGCGGTCGCCGACGCGATTCTCGGCCCGGCCGGTCTTCCCGATCTCGGAACGCTGTTCCCGTCCACCGAAGAGCAGTACCGCGACGCCGACTCGATGGGTCTGCTCGCGGAGGTGGCCCGGCGCGTCGCGCGCGACGGCTTTTGGGTCGAGAACGTCGACGTCGTCGTCGCGGCGGAGACGCCGGCGCTCGCTCCTCACATCGACGCGATGGTCGCGAACCTTGTTCGCGCGCTGGTGCCGCTGCGCGAGCCGATGGGCTTCGGGATCGGCGCGGCAGTGCGACCGAAGCGGGGCGAGGGTTTGGGCGCGATCGGGCGTTCGGAGGGAATCGCGGTCTGGGCGGTCGCCCTCCTCGCGCGCAGCTGAATCTCCGGGATCCGACGGGGAGCGCCGATTAGCCTCGGCCGATGCTGCGGCTCTACGACACCGCGATGCGGGCGAAGGTCGACTTCGTGCCGAGCGTCGAAGGACGCGTGTCGATGTACGTCTGCGGCGCGACCCCGTACGACGTTCCGCATCTCGGTCACGGTCGCAAGGAGGTCGTGTTCGACACGATCCGGCGTTATCTCGTCTGGCGCGGATACGCGGTGAAGTACGTGAGCAACGTCACCGACATCGAGGACAAGATCATCGCTCGGGCCCACGAGGAGGGCACCACCGAGCCGGAGTTGGTGGCGCGGTTCGAGGTGACGTTTCGGAGCGCGTTCGACCGTTTGAACATCTTGCCGCCCGACGACGAGCCCCGAGCCACCGAATGGATCGAGGAGATGACGCGGCTGATCGCGCAGCTGGTCGCGAACGGTCACGCGTATGTCGTCGAGGGACAAGGCGTCTACTTCCAGGTCGACACGCTGCCCAGCTACGGCTCGCTCTCGCATCGCACGCTCGACGAGTTGCTCGAGAGCGCGGGAGCTCGAGTCGACGTCGACGAACGCAAGCGCGCGCCGGTCGACTTCGCGCTCTGGAAGACGGCGAAGCCAGGCGAGCCCGCCTGGGACTCGCCGTGGGGTCTTGGCCGTCCCGGATGGCACATCGAATGCTCCGCGATGTCGTTGAAGCTGCTCGGCGACGGCTTCGACATCCATGGCGGCGGGAGCGACCTCGTGTTCCCGCATCACGAGAACGAGATCGCTCAGGCCGTCGGCGCGGGGCACGAGTTCGCGCGGTACTGGCTGCACAACGGCATGTTGAACGTCGACGGGCAGAAGATGTCGAAGTCGCTCGGCAACTTCGTCACGCTCGTCGACGTCCTCGAGCAATACGACCCCCGCGCCTTTCGGCTCCTCGTGCTCCAGACGCACTATCGGCGGGGGATGGAGGTCGGCGAAAAGGAGTTGGCCGACGCGGAGAAGGCGATCGGCCGGCTCGACGCCTTGGCCCGCCGGGTACGCGCGGACGGTCTCGAGTCCGCGCCGGTCGGCGACATCACGCCTTTCCGCGACGTGATGGACGACGACTTCGACACGCCGGCTGCGCTCGCGTACGTGTTCGAGCTCGTGCGCGACGCGAACGTCGCGCTCGACGAAGGCCTGCAGGACACTGCGGCTGCGTCGTTCGCGACTGTGCGCGAGCTCGCGGCAGAGCTCGGCATCGAGCTGCGGGCCGAGGCTCCGGAGGCCGATGCGGAGATCGACGCCCTCGTCGAGGCGCGGGAGGCGGCGCGTCGCGCCAAGGATTGGGCCGAGAGCGATCGGATCCGCGATGAGCTCTCCCGGCGGGGCATCGTCGTCGAGGACACCCCGCGGGGACCCGAGTGGCGCCGCGAGTGAGCAAGGGCGCGTTCGAGCTGGGCGGGGAGCAGGTCGAAGGGCGGCGTGCGGTGCTCGAGCTGCTGCGCGCCGGTGGTCGACGGGCGCGCGCGGTGTACCTCTCGAGCGCGATCGGCCGCGACGAAACGGTGCAGGAGATCGTCGAGCGGGGGGCCGGAGCGATCCGTGTCGTCCCCGCGGAACGGGTGGAGCAGCTGGCGCGCTCCGACGTCCACCAGGGCGTGGTCGCCATGGCGTCGCCGCTACGCGCCGCGGATCTCGACGCGCTGTTGGCCGTGCCGGACGCGTTCCTGGTCGCCGTCGACGGCGTGACCGATCCGCGCAACCTCGGCGCGATCATGCGCTCGGCCGAGACCGCGGGCGCGACCGGCGTCGTCCTGCCTCGTCACCGGTCGGCGCGTATCACTCCCGTCGTCGCGAAGGCGGCCGCCGGCGCGATCGAGTATCTGCCGGTCGCGCTCGTCGGCGGCATCCCCGCCGCGATAGAGCGCGCGGCGCGCGCCGGTTGTTGGACCGTCGGTCTGGACGAGGAGGGCGATCGCAGCTTGTTCGAGCTCGACCTGGCCGACCAACCGATCGTCCTCGTGTTCGGCTCCGAGGGCCGGGGTCTCGCGCGTCTCACGCGCGAGCGTTGCGACGTGCTCGTACGCATTCCGGTGCAGGGCCACCTCGCGTCGCTGAACGTTTCGGCCGCCGCGACGCTCGCATGTCACGAGGTCGCCCGGCGCCGACACCCGTAGTGGGACCGGTCGCGCCGGATGGGGACGGTGCGAACATGTTCCGTCGCACGCCGGCGAGGTTGGTCGGACCGCGCGTCGGCCTTGGACGAGGGATCGCGTCGGGCATCGGTGAGAACGGTGGGTGACGGCGATTCAGGCAGGTCGGGCGCGTTGACCCCCGCGCTCGGGTGCCTTAGCCTGCTCGGTCAGGACCAGCACGCTTGGTGGGGTACCAACACACGCTGGTGGGGGAGTCATGATGCGCCGTATCGGTGTTGCCTTGTTGTTGATCGCGGCTGGGCTGGTGTGGGCCGCCGTGCCTGCAGCTGCCGTAGCGGACCGCGCGGGTGCCCGGACGGTGACGCCCGCGATCGCGGCGGGCGGTTCCCATTCGTGTGGGTTGTCGGCCAACGGCAAGGTGAAGTGCTGGGGCCGCAACAGCTCTGGTCAGTTGGGCACTGGCAACACGACCAACGCGTCGAAGCCGGTGGCGGTGAGCGGCTTCACGGGCGGTACGAGGGCGGTCGCGATCAGCGCCGGCGACTCCCATTCGTGTGCGGTGTTCGCGAACGGCACCCCGAAGTGTTGGGGCGCCAACGCGTCGGGTCAGTTGGGGAACGGCACCACGACCGACGCGTCGACGCCTGTGGTGGTGACCGGCCTGTCCACGGCGGTCGCGATCACCGCGGGCGGCAACCATTCGTGTGCGCTGTTGGCGAACGGCACCGCCAAGTGCTGGGGTCTGAACGCGTCGGGTCAGTTGGGGAACGGCACCACGACGAACGCGTCGACGCCGGTGGTGGTAAGCGGTCTGAGTACCGCGGTCGCGATCAGCGCGGGCGGTTTCCATTCGTGTGCGTTGTTGGCGAACGGCACCGCGAAGTGCTGGGGGCTCAACGCGCCGGGTCAGTTGGGGAACGGCACCACGACCAATTCATCGACGCCGGTGGTAGTTACCGGCCTGTCCACTGCCGTCGCGATCACCGCGGGTACCAACCATTCGTGCGCGTTGTTGGCGAACGGCACCGCCAGGTGCTGGGGCTACAACGGCGCGGGCCAGTTGGGGAACGGCACCACGACCAACGCATTGACGCCGGTGGTGGTGACCGGCCTTTCGAC
>JAUZEM010000525.1 GCA_030839005.1 Actinomycetota bacterium
CGATCGGGGACGTGTTGAATCAGCTTCGCGACGAGTTTCCCGACATCACGATCTCGAAGATCCGTTTTCTCGAGAGCCAGGGCCTCGTCGATCCCGAGCGCACACCCTCCGGCTATCGGAAGTTCTACCCGGCGGACGTCGAGCGATTGCGTTTCATCCTGCGCCAGCAGCGAGAGCACTTCCTGCCCTTGAAGGTGATAAAGGAGCGGCTCGACGAGGTCGACCGCGACGGCGGTTTTGCCGTGACCGCGCCGACCGACAGCTCCGGCGGCGACCGGACCGTCGATCCCGCCACGGTGGACGCGTTGTTCGAAGAAACCCGGCGGGCGGCGCAGAGCGCCGAGGCGCGCTCGGCGTCCGCGCGCGTTCGAGACGACGAAGGCACCGAGGACCTCGCTTCCGCCGAGAGCGGTGTCAGCTTGACCCGGGCCGAGCTCGTACGGGCCGCCGGCACGACCGAGGAAGACCTGGCCCGGCTCGAGGAGTACGGGCTGATCACGCCCAGCCATTCGACCGGCGACCGGGTCTTGTTCGACGATGATTCGCTCGCCGTGGCGCGCGTCTGCGCGGCGTTCATGCGCCACGGCATCGAGCCGCGTCACCTCCGTATGTACCGGGCGTTCGCCGAGCGAGAAGCCAGTCTGTTCGAACAGGTGGTGTTGCCGTATCGCCGTCAACGGAACCCGGAGGCGCAGGCGCGCACCTCCGAGACGCTCGGCGAGCTGGCCGGGCTCGGGCGCCGCCTGCGCACCGCGCTCTTGCGCCAAACGGTGCGGCGAACGTTCAACAACTGACGTGGGAACACCAGAGGTGTCGTCGACGGTCCTCCTCGACCAAACGGCGATCGACGGTCACGTCGGGCGCATCGGCCGCGAGATCGCGCGCGATCATCCCGACGGTGTCGTACTCGTGGGCGTCCTGAAGGGCGCGCTCATCTTCCTTGCCGACCTCGCGCGCGCGGTTCCCGAGGTCGATGTGACCATTGACTTCATGTCGATCTCGCGCTTCGCGCCCGACTCCGGCCGGGTCAAGATCCTGCACGACCTCGCCTGCGACATCGGCGGCCGCGACGTCGTCGTCGTAGAAGACATCATCGACACCGGGTTGACACTCGCGTATCTCGTCGGGCAGCTGTCCGCGCGCGGACCACGTCGTCTCTCGACCTGCGCGATGCTCGACCGGCCCATGCGGCGAATCGTTCCGCAAGCGGTCGACTACCGGGGTCTCGAGCTCGGAACCGAGTACGTGCTCGGGTACGGACTGCATGTCCGCGATCTGTACCGCAACGTCCCCTGCGTCGTCGCGGCCGACCGCGACACGCTCGTCACCCGGCCCGACGCCTATGTGGACGAGCTGTACCGGCGCCAGGATTCGGCGTCGCGCCCCGGTGGTAGGGTGACCGTCGACCCCACGGAGGAGCCGTGATTCGCCTGTCGCTGATCGGTGTGCGCGTCGAGGTCCCGACGAATCAGCCGATCGTTCTTTTGCGCGAAGAGGGCGGCACGCGCTTCCTCCCGATCTTCATCGGGTCGCCCGAGGCCACGGCGATCGTGTACGCGTTGCAGGGGATGGATACGCCCCGGCCGATGACGCACGACCTGTTCAAGACGGTGCTCGACGGCCTCGACGTGACAGTCGAGCGGGTGGAGATCACCTCATTGCACGACGGCACGTTCTACGCCGAGATCGAGTTCGACCGGGAAGGCACGAAGTCGCGCATCTCGTCACGGCCTTCGGATGCGATCGCGCTCGCCGTCCGCTTCGGCGCCGAAGTGCCGATCTACGCCGACGAGGCGGTCCTCGACGAGGCCGGGGTTCTCTTCGAGGCCGACGAGGAGGAGCACGAGGTCGAGGAATTCCGCGAGTTCCTCGACAACGTCACCCCCGAGGACTTCGCTCAGTAACCGCTCTGCGGGTCCGTCGACCTGTGGAAAAGGTTCAGGTTTACGGTTCGACCCAGATGTAACTACACTCATGTCAGCCGGTCGGGGGTAGGGCCGATCGGCAGTGACGGGAGTTGCGAGGGAGCATCGATGTCCGAGCCCGGTTACCGCGGTCCGCAGGTCTGCAAGATCGTGGGGATCACGTATCGCCAGCTCGACTACTGGGCGCGTACCGGTCTCGTCCGGCCGTCGGTCATGGACGCGAACGGCAGCGGGACGCAGCGTCTGTATTCGTATCGCGATCTCGTCGAGCTCAAAGTCATCAAGCAGATGCTCGACGCGGGCATCTCCCTGCAGTCGGCGCGCAAGGCCGTCGAGTCGTTGCGTGAGTTCGACGAAGGGCTCGCGTCGGTGCGCGTCGTCATCCAGGGTCCGAACGTCGTGCTCGCCCAGAGCGACGAGCAGGTGATGGATCTCCTGCGCGGCGGGCAGGGTGTGTTGAGCGTGGTGCTCGACATCGAGCCGCTGCAACAAACGATCACGCAAGCCGTGCAACTCGCGTTCGACACCGACGGCACTCCGCGCGTGGCCGCGCGCTAGGAAGCTCGGGAGCGCGCCATCGAAAGCGAGGTGCTCCCGCACGAGCTCGTCCGTTTCGCGCACAACTCCGAGCGCCAGTTCGCGAAGTTGCTCGACTTCTACGGAATCGCGTGGGAGTACGAGCCGAAGACCTTCACCCTCGAGCACGATCGTGACGGCCGGCCGGTGCAGGCGTTCGCCCCCGACTTCTATTTGCCGGCGTACGACCTCTACATCGAGATCACGACGCTGAACCAGAAGCTCGTGACGAAGAAGAACCGCAAAGCGCGGCGGCTCGTCGAGCAGCATCCCGAGGTCTCGATCCGGGTCCTGTATCAGCGGGACTATCTGCACCTGCTCGTGAAGTACGGCCTCGAGCCGCCTTCGCAACTGGTCGACGCCGACGCGCATGGCGGTGCGGACGCGCTCGTGCCACTCGACCTCGGCCGCCGCTCGCGATCCGTCGCCGGCGGCTCCGAGGCCGAGAGCGCATGAGCGACGAGCTCCGCCACAGTCCGCTCGACGCGCGCCATCGGGCCCGCGGTGCGCGTATGGTGCCGTTCGGCGGGTGGGACATGCCCCTGCAGTACGCGAGCGTGCTCGAAGAGCATCGCGCGTGCCGGACGCGCGCCGTCGTTTTCGACGTCTCCCATCTGGGAACGGTCGAGTGCCGCGGACCCGGTGCAGTCGAGTTGCTGCAGTGGCTGCTCACGAACGACCTGCGCAAGATCGAGTGCGGGCGCGCGCAGTACACCCATCTGCTCGATCCGGGCGACGCGCACGTCGTCGACGACATCATCGTGTGGTGGGTCGACCCCGATCGCTTCTTCGTGATGCCGAACGCGTCGAATACCGACGAGCTCCTGGATGCGTTCGCCGAAGGGCTCCCGCACACTGAAGACGCAGTCGAGTTCGCCGACGTGACCGCGACCCGCGCCGTGCTCGCGGTGCAAGGGCCGCAGGCTCGAGCGCTCCTCGCCCGGGTCGATCCGGAAGCGGCCACCGTCGCGCGTTTCTCGGTGAGGCGGGTCGGCGATCTCGTGGTCGCGGGTACCGGCTACACCGGCGAGGACGGGGTCGAGTTGCATGTCCCGGCCGTGGACGCGCCGGCTCTGTGGGACGCGCTGTGCGAGGCAGGGATCGAACCCGCGGGTCTGGGCGCGCGCGACACGCTGCGCCTCGAGGCCGGGTTGCCATTGCACGGCCACGAGCTCGGCCGCGGCATCACACCACTCCAAGTCGGCCTCGGGTGGGTCGTCGGATGGGACAAGCCCGACTTCCGCGGCCGCGACGCCCTCGCGGTCGAGCGGGCGCGGGGGATCGACCGGCGGCTTCGCGGCCTTGCCGTCGTCGGCCGCCGGCCTCCGCGCCAAGGGTCGCCGGTTTTGCGCGACGGCGCGGAGATCGGCAGGGTCACGAGTGGGAACTTCTCACCGATGCTCGGGCACGGCATCGCGCTTGCGTTCGTACCGCCGGAGCTCGAGCCAGGCGACACGCTGCAGGTCGACGTGCGGGGTCAGTTGCTCGACGCGCAGGTCGTGCCGCTTCCCTTCGTGAAGAAGTGAGGAGGCCATGACCGAGCGATCGGAGCAGTTCCCGGCACTCGCGCCCGAGCGCGCGGCGATCTGGTCGCAGTTCGGGAAGTGGGACACGGTCTGGTTCCCGCAGTTCCTCGGGATCGAAGTCGAAGAGCTCCGCCAGGACTACGCGCGGATGCGACTTCCGTACCGGCCCGAGTTCCGTCAGCCCGCTGGTGTCGTGCACGGCGGAGTGATCGCTTCGATCATTGACACCGTCGTCGTGCCCGCGGTCGGCTCGGGCTACGACGCGCCGCACCACCTGTTCACGGTCGACTTCCAGCTGCGATTTCTCGCAGCGGTCGTCGACGACGACCTGGTGGCCGAAGGATGGGTCTCGCAACGCGGGCGCCGGATCGTGTTCTGCGACGCCGAGGTGCGCGGCGGCTCCGGCACCCTCGCGGCTACCGCCACCTTGACGTACAAGGTCTCGTCGAAGCCCCTCACCCTCTGACGCCGTCGCCGGCGTGACCGGCGAGGAAGCGCAGGAGGGCGGCGTTGTACTCCTCGGGCCGCTCGAAGTAGGGGGAATGGCCGGCGTCGCCGATCTCGACGACGGTCGCGTTGGTGAGGCGCGCTGCGCTCTCGGTGACGAGTGGGGCGGGGAACAGCGCGTCGTCGGTCCCGGTGATCACGAGGATGGGGATGCCGAGGGCGTCGAGCGCGGCATGCTCGACCCGCGCGCCGGCCAGTACTCGTCCGACCGCAGCCATCGGGGGAGTGTGGAAGGTGTTGAGCTGTTGGTACAGGAAGGCGTGCGCGGGATCGCGCGCGACGAATGTCGTCCCGAGCGCGCTGTGCACTCCGAGGCGGCTCTCGTCGGCGGCGTTCGCGCCCGCGACGAAGTTCGCGAAGTGTTCGAAGAGCGGGTCGGTCCACAGCCCGCCCACCGTGTTGGACAGCGTCAGCGTTCTCAGGCGCCTCGGTTGCGCGAGCGCGAACGCCGTCGCCCACCAGCCGCCCATCGATTGACCGACCAGGTGCACGCGCTCGCTGCCGATTGCATCAAGGACGGCGACGAGGTCGTCCACGGCCGCATCCATGCCGATCACGCTCGTCGCGAACGTCGAGCGCCCGAATCCGCGGCTGTCCCAGGTCACGACGCGATAGCCGGCGTCCGCCAAAGGGGGCACCTGCTGGAACCACGCGGCGTGTGAACCCCCGGCGCCGTGCGTGAGGACGACCGCCGGTGCGTCGTCGGCACCGGTGACCTCGTAGTAGATGGTCTCGCCGCCCGATGCGACGGTCGCGGTTCGCCACCGATGGGTCACGGCCTCACCGGTCCCGGTCGGTCGGTAGGAGAGCGAACGGGGTGCCCGATTGCGTCACTGTGACGTTTTAGGGTGATCCGCGCCACGGACTCAACCCGCCGGGAGCTCGCTGCGACCGCCCGTTGCCCACCACGAGGCGGTGAGCCGGAGTCCTTCGACCGTCCCCCGCGGCTGCATCTCCTCGAAAACGCGCTTGTAGCCGGTGCGTCGCATACGCCAGGCGCCGTCGTGTTTCACGTAGTCGTCCTCGTAGAAGGAGCAGCCCCGGATCGTGAGCTCGAAGTCGGTCATCACGACGACGTCGTCGAGGGCCCAGACGCCGTGGGCCGTGTCGGGGCCGGTGAGGTCGATCTCCGGGTGATGCATCTTGTGACTCGAGTGGAAGGTCTCGGCGCCCATCGAACGGCGCAGGAAGTCGACGATCGCATCGCGCCCTTCGAACGAGTACCCGCCGCCGCTGTACGCGGCATGGGCGTCGGGCGTGAAGCACTCGGAGATCTCGTCCCAGAGCTTCTGGTCGAGGCAGCGGGCGTACTTGTACTTGCAACGCTTGATCAACTCGATCTCGACGAGGTCCTCAGGAGTCATGGGGGCGAGGCTCGCCTCCCGGCCCCATCTCGTGCAAGTTGACATAACGGGCATTATCGGCGTTCCGGGGAAAGGCTTTTGGAGTGGGCCTGTCGCTCGCGCCGGGCGGCACAACGCGCGAGGTAAAGGAGCGAGGCGGTCGCGCCGCCGAAGGCGATGGCGACGAGCCACCCTTGGGTCGAGCTCAGCCCGTGCATCCCGAGCTGGAGTATCCACGGCCGTTTCGACCACGCGGTCCACTCCAGGCACTTGTAGTACGCGCTCGGTGCGACGATGACACTGCCGGTGCGGGGGCATTGCGAACGCGCGAAGAACTGAGACACGGCGAGCCCGTGCCGGAGAACGACGGCTTGGGGAAGACCGATGACGATCACGGCCGCGGCCGCGAGCAACAGCCATCGACTGCTGAGGAATCTCGCCGCGATCCGCGTGGCGTCCGCGGTCGCGACGACGCACGCCACCACCAGGAGCGCCGGTAGGAGCGGGATGACCAAGCGGGGACCCCAGGCGTACCAACCGAAGGGCGCCCACCAGGTAGCGAGTAGCGCGATCTGGGCGATGAGGAGCACCGCGACTGCGGGCGCGGCGGCGCGCGGCCTGTTCGTGGGTCCGCGCCGGCGTAGAGATGCGGCGGCGATCGCCAGGACGATCCCCGGTGCGAGCGGCCAGAACCACGCCAGACCGCCGTTCGGGGAGAACCATTGCGCGAGGAAGAGTCGCGCGAAGACGTTCGGGTTCGGGACGTATAACGACGCACGCACGTAGTCGATGTTGCGGGGGGTTCCGTATCTGAAGACGTTGAATCCGGCGTTCAGCGCGACGCCGACGATGGTGCCGACCGTGATCGCGATCAACCGCTGGCGGCGGAGCGGGTCCTTCGCGTTGGTGCGGGCCAGGACGCAGATCGTGCCGAGTGCGAACACGAAAGGTGGGTTGGTTTCCTTCGTGATGCACGCGGTCGCAACGAGGGCTCCGACGATCAGCAGTCTGGCATCGAGGAGCACCGCGGCGATGGCTGCGAGGATCACCGCGGCGGCGAGCTCCTCGCCGAATGGCACCCGCGCGTACCACAACAATGGGCTCGCGAGCAGGGACACGCCCACAACCGGGACCCAGAGCGGTCGAGCGAGGCGACGGAGCGTGTAGCCCGCCAACGCGGCGATCGCGATCAGGGACACGAGGTTCAAGATGACGAACACCCGCAGCGTTGATTCCGTTGAGACGCCAAATGCCTGAAGCGCCGCGGCGGGGACGTATTGGAGCATCGGGAAGGGGCTGACAGCCACGATCGAGTCGCCGGCGGGGTGATGCACGACGAATCCGTCGCAGTGGGTGAAGCGACCGTGACGAAGGCACTCGAGCGCCCCAGCTGCGCCGCGTGCCACGTTGGCGCTGTCGCCGTGCACCGACGGTGCGCGCAGGCCGACGGCGAGGATCGCGGCGAAGATCCCGGCTACGAACACGAGCGCCGCGGTGCGAACGAGTCGCTCCGGGCGAGCAACCGGTTGTGTCTCGCGCGTTGCCATCGATGAACGACGCTATACGTCGTTCCTTCGGCGACGGTGTGTTCACTACTCGTCGCGGTGACTGACGATATTGATCACGTTTCGGTCGGACGGTGTTCGTAGTCCCAAAGGGCGCGGAAGTCCTTGCGGGTGTAGGCGATACTGCGTTGATCCTGCACCAGCGGCCGCTCTTCATACGGACCGACGTAGTACTGGCCCAAGGGAATTCCCGTACCGGCGCCGTAGAGACCGGGCGGCGCCGCGTCGAAGTGCTTCTTCCAGAACGATTCGGAGAAGAAGAGGGCGCAATAGTCGATGAACACGTATTCGTCGATGAACACGTATCCCCTCGGCGTCAAATGCGGCCACAAGTTGAGCACGGAGACGTGGAGACTCGCTTGAAAGTCGACGTCGAGGACACACAGCACGACTGGTTCAGTGTGGTCCGGAAGGGTTTGTTCGAACCACCCTTTGCGGAACGTGCAGCGATCAATGTTGCCGTAGCGCCGAACGTTCTCCTGGACGACAGCGAGATCTCCGCGCAGCATCCCTTTCGCTTCGGGTGTTGCATGACGGTCGTTGGGTTCTGCGGCCGGGAGTCCCTCGAACGAGTCGTACACGATGAGGTCGCGGTCCACGAGATCGCAGATGAGCGACAGGTTGACGGTACTGCCCCCCAACCAGCACCCGCATTCGACGACGACACCTTTCGTAGTGGGCGGGATCTCCAACAGCTTCGCGGCCATCGCGAGATGTGCCTGATACGAGATTCCCGTCTGGATCCGTCGCGTATTGCGGTAGATGCGGAACGCGAACCGCAACATTGTACGCATCGTGACCTTGTAGGCCGGGTGCCGGCGCCGGTTGTAGAAAAGAAACACGACGGCTGCCGGTAACGAGAGTGCGTGATACGCATCTCGAACCCAGGGCATGAGTATGCGGTTTCGCCGCGCGGATCGCGGAACCGCGTTGCGCTTGGTCATTCGGCCTCGTCTCGCATGGCGTCGGATGCTAACGCTCGGGGACGTCTACGCACGCGTGTACTCACGCGTGCGCGGCACGGACCCAAGGGCCCGGGAACGGTAACGTGGCCTTACCGAGTCACCGGTCTGTGAACCGACCTGGGAGGAAACATGGACGACCCCGCCGGTGGTGCACGGAGCGCACCCGGGATTCGCGCGCCCGAGCCCGCAGGCTCGCGACTCGACGCGCTCGCGACGCTGACGGATCGGAACCGCCGAGCGCGTTCGGCTCAGGTCGACAAGCA
>JAUZEM010000095.1 GCA_030839005.1 Actinomycetota bacterium
GCGCTGACTGCGGGCGAAGTTCGCGAAGTCCTGATTCAGAACGAGTCCGATCGGCAGCTCGTTATCCGGTGAGAGCTCCAGATCGATCGGTTTGCTCCTCGTGTGCCCGTTCTGTGGCGCGACCCGCACGAACGAGAACGCGTCCATGTACGCGTCGTCGGGGCTCGCGCCCGGACGTGAACGCACGACTTGCAGCATGTCGGAGAACACCAGCACGGTGAGGTTGGGGAAGATGTTGTACTGGGACATGTCGAGGAGGTGTCCGTCGTCGAGACCGTCGAACCAGTGGTGGCCCGCGTCGACGCCGCGCTCCCGCACGATCTGGGCAATCGAGCCCCGGATCGTCCCTCCCGGCGGCACCCCGGGCGCCGGCCCGGCGTCACACTGCGCGTCGTTACCGACGCGTACGCCCATCACCTCGACGAAGGCCTCCCACACTCGCTGATCGCCGGGTCGGTCGCGCAGGCGGGGCGAGGGCAGCCCGTACGACTGTTGGAGCTTGCCGTGGCGATCCCACACTCGCTGCGGACCGTTCACGTCGTCGCACATCGGCAGCATCTCGCGGTGAATGCCCTGCACGTGGTACGTCTCGCTGAAGCCGTCGATGAGCGTCTTCCAGTTGCAGGGCGCCGGGATCGATACCGCGGCGGTGCACCGGAACTCGTCGATTCGCGCCCACGCGCAGTCGGCGGGGACGGCGCCCAGGAAGTCGGCGAGCGGTTCGGCGTCGAGCGCGAGATTGACGAACACGAGCGGGCCCCAGGCCTCGACCCGCACCGGGACCAACCCGAAGTCTTCCGAACCGGGGCCGAGCACACCGAATTCGCGCCGCGACGGCACTTCTCGCAGCCGTCCGGCCAGGTCGTAGGTCCAGCCGTGGAACGGGCAGCGGAGCTCGATCAGCCCGTGGCCCGTCCCTTCGCACAGCGCGCTCCCGCGGTGCCGGCACGCGTTCTGGAACGCGCGCAGCTCGAGGTCGTCGCCCCGCACCAGGAGAACCGACAGCGGTCCGATCCGGAGCTCGTGGAAGTCCCCCGGGTCCGCCACGTGGTCGAGCGAGCACGCGAGCTGCCACACCCGCGGCCACAGCCGATCGTTTTCGAGGGCGGCGAACGCGCTCGACGTGTAGCGCGCCGCGGGAATGGTGACGGCCATCAACGGCTCCTGCCCGCGCCATAGTTCTCGACAGAACGGCTGCGGTCGAATCGTCGCGTCTTTCGAGCGTCTCCGGCAACCGCGCTGAACGTCCGAGAAGCCCGCGCGGCGTTTCGGATCGACAGGCGCGCACAATGTCCGTACGCTCTGGCCCGTCAAGCGACCCTGGGGGAGACAGAATGCGGCTGCGTTGGTGCGTCCTCGCGACGGCTTTGGTGCTCGTTGTCACCGCGTGCGGTAGTAGCGGTGGCGGCGGCAACAACGCCGGAAACGGTCTCGGTGGCCCGACCACGACGACCCCGGCCAACAGCGTCTGCAAGACCGCGGCGCTCAAGAGCACCGAGGTCGGCGTCACGGCGTCGACCATCACGGTCACGGTCGTCGCCGACGTGAACAACTCTGTCCGACCGGGCCTCTTCCAAGGCTCGTGGAACGGCGTGAAGGCCTGGGGCGACTACATGAACTCCAAGGGTGGTCTCGCGTGCCGCCGGGTCGTGGTCAAGCAGGGCGACTCCAAGCTGAGTCCTACCGACGCCGCCAATGCCGTCGCCGCGGCGTGCGGCAACTCGGTCGCGCTGGTGGGGACGACCGCGCTCTTCCTCCAGAACGTGAGCGCGATGGAGTCGTGCAAGGACAAGGCCGGCGTGGCGACGGGTATCCCCGACATCGCCGATCTCCAGACGGAAGTCGCGCAGCAGTGCTCGAAGATCTCGTTCGCCACCTTGCCGACCGGTGCGGGGTGCCCGTACAGCGGCACGGGCCTGCGAACGGAGCGCGTCGGATACACGCAGTACGACTACTACCTCAACAAGTTCGGCGCGAACTCGATGCACGGTGTGATGGTGATTCCGAAGGACCTTCCGTCGACGATCTCGGCTTCGATGCCGATCTTCCGGGCCGAGAACCGCATGGGTATCAAGAGCGACGCCGAGTTCGGCAAGAGCGGGCTCTCCATCCAGACCGACTACACCGAGGTCGCGCAGGCGATCAAGTCGCACAACTCGACGTACGGCCGCAACGGGCTCGACTACAAGGGGACCGTGCTCATGCGCAAGGAGGCGCAGGTTCAGGGCGCCAACTCGGTCAAGGTCTGGGACTGCTCACTGCAGTGCTACGACAAGCGCCTCATCCAAGAGGGCGGCAACGCGATGGAGGGCCAGTACGTGTGGCTCAACTTCCTGCCGTTCGAGGACAAGGGTTCCAACGCGGAGCTGGACGCCTTCCTGAAGTACACCAAGAACCCGGAGGGTTTCGGTGCCCAGGCGTGGATCGCGGGCGAGATCTTCGCCCGGGCCGTCAACGACACGATGAAGGCGCACAACGACGATCCCAACTCGATCACGCGTGCCAACCTGCTGACCGCGATCCGCAACTTGCACGACTTCGACGGGAACGGCATGGTCCCCAAGATCGACGTCGGTCGCAAGATCGGGAGTACATGCCTCGTCGGCATGCAGGTGGTCGGCAGCGTGTTCAAGCGCATCGACCCGACCACACCCGGAACGTTCGACTGCGACAACAACAAGCCGGCGCTCA
>JAUZEM010000128.1 GCA_030839005.1 Actinomycetota bacterium
CCGCGCGGCCCTCGCGCGTCCGCAGCCAGCGCGCGTTTCGAGTGTGCACGTCCGAGTCGTCGTCGAAGCGATTGAGGTAGACCACGACGCGGTTCCGGCGCAGCGCGTCGACGCTCAGGCGGACGAGGTTGATCGTTCCGAGCCCGGCGTCGGCGACGAGAACGACCAGCGCAGGTGCCAGGGCGTCGATGAGCGCGACGCAATCGCCGTCGGCGGCAATGGGGGAGCGAACACCGCCGGCGGTCTCGACGATCACCAGCGCGTCGGCGCGCACCTCGGAGGCGCGGACCTCGGCCGCGAGGTCGGCCACCGTGAACGGGTCGAGTCCGAGCGCTTCGGCGGCCATCGGCGGAGCGATCGGAAGCTGGAGCCAGCGATGCTGCGGACATACGGCGGTCGGCGCGGCGCCTGTGGCGCGCGCGAGGACGTCGGCGTCGGTCGACGGGTCGCCGGACGCGAACGACTGCACGGGCTTGCGCGCGGCGACCCGGTGACCGCGGTCGCGCAACGATTGCAGGACGGCCGCGGCGACGAACGTCTTGCCGACCTCGGTTCCCGTGCCCGCCACGGCCAGGAGCGTCACCGAGCCGGGACTGGGCCGAGGGCGCCGGTGAGCGCCCGAAGCAGGTGATCGAGCTGCGCGTCGGTGTGCGCCGCCGACACGGTGACCCGCAACCGGGAGGTGCCGGCGGGAACGGTCGGCGGACGGATCGCGGGTACGAGCAGGCCGTCGTCGAGCAGCGCGGCCGCGGCCTGCAGCGCGCGTTGCTCGTCGCCACACACGAACGGCACGATCGGCGACGGGTGACCGGGACGCAGCCGGTCGACGTGTGCCCGCACGCGGGCGACGAGCCGATCGCCCTCGGACGACCGCACGACCCGGAGCGCCGCGAGCGCCGCCGCGGCATCGGCGGGGGTCGGGGCGGTCGTGAAGATGTAGGGACGGGCCAGGTTCTCGACGAGCTCCACTGCGCGCGCCGAGCCGGCCACGAAGCCGCCCAGCGCACCGAGCGTCTTGGACAACGTCCCGACGCGCAGAACATCGGCGTCGGCGGGAATGTCGAGGTCGGGTCCGAGCACCGCGTGCGCCTCGTCGACGACGAGCAGCGCGCCCTCGTGTGCGCACAGCTCGACAACGCTTGCGAGGTCGACGACGTCGCCGTCCATCGAGAACACCGTGTCGGTCACGACGAGCGCGCGCCGCGCGCCACGCTCGCGCAGAAGGGCCGCGAGGTGATCGAGATCGCGGTGCCGGTAGACGGCGACGTCGGCGCGCGCGAGCCGGCAGCCGTCGATGATCGACGCGTGGTTGAGCTCGTCGCTGCAGACGAGCACGCCCGGGCCGGCGAACGTCGTGAGCACGCCGAGGTTGGTGGCGAAGCCCGTCGGGAACAGCGCGGCCCGCGGCATCGCCTTCCACGCGGCCAGCTCGCGTTCGAGATCTGCGTGCACAGGGCGCGCGCCGACGATGAGCCGGGCCGAGCCCGCGCCCGCGCCCCACCGGTCGAGTGCGTCGTGTGCGGCCGCGATCACCGCGGGATGTGCGCTCAGCCCGAGGTAGTCGTTCGACGCGAACGACACGACCGAGCGACCGTCGTCGGTCAGCCGGCCTTGCGGACCCTTCGCGTCGAGCGTGCGGGGCGCGCGCCAGCGTCCGGCGGCACGAATGGCGTTCGCCTCGCCCTCGGCCCAGGCGTCCCAGGTCACGGCCGTACCTCGCCGCCGCCCCGATCTTCGGAGATCTCGTCGATTGCCCCACTGAGCGCGTGCACCAGCCGATGCAGCTCCGGTGAGGTGACGGTCAGGGGAGGCATCAGGGTGACGTTGTCACCGATGGAGCGCAGGAGCACGCCCCGCTCCACGGCGGCGGCGCTCACCCGCCGGCCCCACAAGCGGACGTCGGGCGGTGGTGCGAGCTCGACCGCGCCCATGAGCCCGCGCACGCGCACCTCGCGCACGGCGGGCTTCGCCGCGACCCGATCGTGCAAGAGTCCGGCGAGCTCGTCGGAACGGGCGCGTACGTTGGCGAGCACGTCCCACGCTTCGATCAGCTCGAGGTGGCGTAGCGCGACAGCCGCGGCGAGCGCGTTGCCGCCGAAGGAATGGCCGTGGTACAGAGTGTGCGCGCCCAGGTCGTCACCGAGGAACGCGTCGAACACCCGCCCGCTCGCGGCCGTCACCGACATCGGGAGGTACCCCGCGGTGAGGCCCTTGCCGAGGCACAGGAGGTCGGGTCGCAGGTCGCACTGTTCGGACGCGAACAGCGTGCCGGTGCGCCCGAAGCCGGTGGCGATCTCGTCGCAGATCAGCAGCACATCGTGCGTGCCGCACGCGGCGCCGAGCCGGGCCAACCCCGCGTGGTCGCCGAGCTGCATCCCCGCCGCGGCCTGCACCGAGGGCTCGACGATCACGGCGGCGAGCTCCGACGCGTGCTCGGCGATCAAATGCACCGCGACGTCGAAACACGCGGGATCGTCGAACGCGGGTGCCCGGACGACCGGGAAGCGCAAGGCCTTGAACAGGTCGGCGCCGAAACCGTCGTCGCCGACCGACAGCGCGCCGATCGTGTCGCCGTGGTATGCGCCGCCGAAGGCCAGGAACGTCGATCGTCCGGTCGCGCCGCGATTGTGCCAGTACTGGAACGCGATCTTCAGGGCCTGTTCCACGGCGGAGGCGCCGTCGCTGGCATAGAGGAAATGCGGGTCGTCGA
>JAUZEM010000197.1 GCA_030839005.1 Actinomycetota bacterium
CCTCTGGGACAAGCTCGCCGAGATGGGCGTGGTCGGCATGCTCGCGCCCGAAGGGCGCGGGGGGCTCGGGCTCACGATGGTCGATCTCGTGCTGATCCTCGAGGAGACCGGCCGTTGCGCGACGCCCGAGCCGATCGTCGAAACTGCGGCCGTCGGCGTGCCCCTGCTCGACCGAACCGATCTCACGGTCGCGGCCGGGTGGGAGCTCGTACCCTGGGCCGACACGGCCGCCGTCATCCTCACCGCAGCCGGCCGTTTCGATCCCGGCGCGGTCGAGCTGGTCGCGTGTCCGTCGGTCGACGGCGCGCGCCGTATGTTCGAAGTTCGGGGCACACCCGCGCCCGCCGACGACGGGCTCGCAGCCGCCTTCGACCGCGGAGTCGTCGGTACGGCAGCCCAACAGTGCGGCCTCGCGCAGCGCATGCTCGACATGACCGTCGGGTACGCGAACGAGCGACGGCAGTTCGGGGTCGCGATCGGCTCGTTCCAGGCGGTCAAGCACCACCTCGCGAACGCACGGATCGCCCTCGAGTTCGCCCGTCCGCTCGTCTACCGCGCCGCGGCGACGCTCGATCCCGTACACATCAGCATGGCGAAATGCAAGGCCGACGAGGCCGCGCTGGTGACGGCCCGGGCCGCGCTGCAATGCCACGGTGCCATCGGATACACAACCGAGTACGACCTACATCTCTACATGAAACGCGCGTGGGCGCTCGCCCGCTCGATGGGCGACGGCCCTCTCCATCGCAAGAGGATCGGCGCGGCGATCCTTTAGCATGGCCGAGATGAACGAGGCCTACATCGTCGATGCGGTGCGCACCCCGGTCGGGAAGCGCAACGGGGCGCTCGCGCACGTCCACCCTGCCGATCTCGGCGCGCATTCCATCCGCGCGCTGTTCGATCGTGTCGATGTCGATCCCGCGGCGGTCGACGACGTGGTGTTCGGTTGCGTCGACACCATCGGTCCGCAAGCCGGCGACATCGCGCGCACATGCTGGCTCGTCGCCGGGATGCCCGACGAGGTGCCGGGAACGACGGTCGACCGGCAGTGCGGATCGTCGCAGCAAGCCGTTCATTTCGCCGCGCAAGCGGTGATGTCGGGAACGGCCGATCTCGTCGTCGCCGGCGGCGTGCAGAACATGAGCGCGATCCCGATCAGCGCCGCCATGCTCGCGGGCGAGCAGTACGGCTTCGCCAACCCGTTCAGCGGGTCCCCGGGATGGGTGGCGCGTTACGGCACCCAGGAGGTGTCGCAGTTCCGCAGCGCGGAGATGATCGCCGAGAAATGGAACATCACCCGCGACGACATGGAAACGTACGCCGTCGAGTCGCACGAGCGCGCGCTCCGAGCCCGGGCCGAGGGGCGGTTCGCGAAGGAGATCGTGGCACTCGGAGACGCGCGGCACGACGAAGGTCCGCGCGAGCCGGACCTCGACAAGATCCGATCGCTTCCCACCCTCGTCCCGGGCGGCCGGCTCACGGCCGCCATGGCATCGCAGCTGTCGGACGCGTCCGCCGCGCTGCTGATCGCGAGTGCGGACGCGGTGCGAACGCACGCGTTGGTGCCCCGGGCCCGGATCCATCACCTTTCCGGGCGCGGCGCCGACCCGGTATGGATGCTCACCGCGCCCATTCCCGCCACGGCGCACGCGCTGGGCAAAACGGGGTTGAGCCTCGACGACATCGACCTCGTCGAGATCAACGAGGCGTTCGCGTCGGTGGTCATCGCCTGGCAGAAGGAGACGAGCGCCGACCTCGCGAAGGTGAACGTGAACGGTGGCGCGATCGCGCTCGGGCACCCGCTGGGCGCGACCGGCGCGCGGCTCATGACGACGTTGCTTCACGAGTTGGAACGCACGGGCGGCCGCTACGGCCTGCAGACCATGTGCGAGGGTGGCGGCCAGGCCAACGTCACCATCATCGAGCGTCTGTAGGCGCGCGCGCCCGCAGGCGTCGGGCACCCAGCGCCACGAATACCGGACCACCTATCAACAGCTTCAGTGCGACGATCGCGAGAGTGATGTCGCGGCCGAACGTGCTCGCGTCGACGACGACGTGCGTCGGGTTCGCCGGGTCGTAGCGGACGGCGACCGTCGGCCCGAGATTGTTCCCCTCACCGTGCTGTTGCGGTTCACGCGTACGCACGACCCGTCCGTCGGCCGTGACGAACGTGACGTCGCCGTCGCCCACGCGCGCGGCCGTAACGGGACGGAAGCGCGCGTGGCGCTGCGCGTCGCGATAGTGCAGCTGCCAGGTGAGCATTGCCGCGCCGGCGCCGAGCAGCGTCACCAACGCGCCCGCGATGAGCGCGGTCCACGCGCGGCGGCGCGTCCAGCGGGTCCGCGGCCCGGCCTCTGATGGTGCCGTCGCGATGCGCCGATCGTCGCGCTCCGCGACCGGCGCACGGGGCGGGCCGGACCCATGACGCGTGCGGTCGAACTCGCGGCGCGTCCGGTGGTTCGACAGCACGCCGTACGCGACCACGAGCTCGTTGAATTGCAACGCCGTGTCGGGGTCGTCGCTCGTGTCCGGGTGGAGCTGCTTCGCCCGAGCGCGAAAGGCTCGGGCGATCTCGTCACCGGTCGCCGATACATCGACGCCGATCACGGCGTAGTAGTCGGTGCG
>JAUZEM010000278.1 GCA_030839005.1 Actinomycetota bacterium
GATCCGGTTTGCTCGGCGTCGTCCGGCGGCCCGGGGTTGCTCCCCGAGCCGTAGACGGCCGCCACCTGCTCTCCGTGCAGGCCGTGCTCCCCGATGTGAACGGTCCCGCTCGCGGTCCCGGACTCGATCTGGCGAGCAATCGACAACGCGGCGTCGATCGGGATCGCGTACGCGGTTGTCGTCGTGGATGTGGTCGATGCCGTCGACATCGGCCGGAAGCCGCCGCTCGCCGCCGCAGTCGTCATGCCGATCACTTGTCCGTATGTGTCGACGGTCGCGCCACCCGAATCGCCGGGCTGCACGGCAGCCGAGATCTCGATCAACCCGTTCAACGTTTCTTGCGAGGAACCGGTCTCGTCCGATGCGGTGATGGTCTGGTCGACGGCGGTGACAACGCCTTCGGCTGCCACGGGCGTGCCGTCTTGGCCGAGCGCGTTGCCGATCGCGACGACGGTGTCGTTCGCCGACACGGTCGACGCGCTCGCGGTCTTGATGGTCGTGAGACCCGAGACGTTCGGGATCTGCAAGACCGCGACGTCGTGGCTGACGTCGTATCCGACGAGCGTCGCCCGGTAGGTCGTGCCCGTGCCTGCGATCTGCACGGTGATGCTCGTCGCGCCCGAGACGACGTGGTTGTTGGTGAGGATCTCGCCGGTGGAGCTGATCACCATGCCGGTTCCCTTGGCGGTTCCCGATCCGCCGAGCGTGGCGGTGACGTCGACGAGCGCGGGATCGACCGCCGCCTGGATATCGGCGAGCGTGAGCTCGACGACGCCGCGGGCGGCGTTGGTCGAGGGCGTGGCCGATGCGGCTGCGGCCGAGGTGCTGCTCACGGATGTCGGATCCGACTGCTGCGCCCGCGCGATCGCGTAGCCGCCGACCGCGCCTCCGATCATCGTGACCAGCACGAGCGCGGCTGCGAGGCGTTTGGCTCGACGACGGGGTGGTGCTTCGAGCTCCTGCGGGGGTTCTTGCGGCGATTCCATGACGTGTCCTTTTGTCGCTCGGTTCGAGCATGGCGGACACGGCTCGGGCTCCACTTGGAGTCCGTGAAGAACTGGGTGAGAGCGCTACCCCCGGTGACCGTTGCCAATCTTTACGAATGGTGACAGGCTGCTCCAAGGGAGGGGAGGGTCGCTCATGCTTGTGGCACGACTTCCTCGGCTCGCCGGAGTGGTGCTCGCACTGGTCTTCGCCGGCGGTTGTGATTTCGTCGTGCGGGCGAGCGTCGACACCACGGGCGGTGACCCCGACTCGGGAAGCTTCGACTCCTCGATCAGTGACGACGGACGCTACGTCGCGTTCTGGTCGGGCGCGCACGACTTGGTTCCGGGCGACACCAACGCCAAGCAGGACGTGTTCGTGCGCGATCTGCGAACCCACCACACCGTTCGGGCGAGCGTCGACACCGCCGGCGGCAACGCCAACGGCGACAGCTTCTACCCGACCATCAGTGGTGACGGCCGCTACGTCGCGTTCGCTTCCAGGGCGACCGATCTGGTCGTCGACGACGGCAGCGCGGTCGAGGACATCTTCGTGCGCGATCTGCAGGCCGGGACGACGACGCGGGTCACGGTCGACACCGGCGGCGGCGATGCAGACGCGAACACCCGACACGCGAGGATCAGTGCCGACGGCCGTCATGTCGTCTTTGCCTCACCGGCCGGCGATCTCGTGTCCGGCGACGGCAACGGCCTGGAAGACGTGTTCGTGCGTGATCTCGACGCGCACACGACGGTCCGAGCGAGCGTCGACACCGCCGGCGGCGACCCGAACGGGCCCAGCGGGTCGACGGCCCTGTTCTCGCCGCCTGCGATCGACGCGGACGGCTCGCGCGTCGTGTTCTACTCCTTCGCGAGCGACCTCGTGCCTGCGGACGGGAACGCGCTCTCCGATATGTTCGTGCGCGATGTGAGCGCCGGCACCACGACCCGGGTCAGCGTCGATACGGCCGGCGGCGACGCCAACGGTCGCAGCGACGAGCTCGGGGGCAGGCCATCGATCACCGGCGACGGCAATGTCGTCGCGTTCGCGTCGTTCGCGAGTGATCTGGTGGTCGGCGATGCCAACGGCAACGCCGAAGATGTCTTCGTGCGAGACCTGACGACGTCGACGACCACACTGGTCAGCGGCGACACGAATGGCGGATCGGGTCCGTCGATCAGCGACGACGGCCGCTTCGTGTCGTTCCAGACGACCCAGGTGTGGGTACACGACCGCCAGACCGGGTCGACCGCGATGGCGAGTGCCAGATACGGCCGGCCGGCGAACGGCATCAGCGGCGCGGCGGCGCTCAGTGCCGACGGCCGCTACGTCTCCTTCCACACCACTGCGAACAACCTGGGTGTCAACGACGGCAACGGTGACTTCGACGTCTACGTGCGCGCGGTGTCGATGCCGACGATCGAATCGATCACGCCGAGCTCCCTCGCGCAGGGAACCTCGGCCACGCTCACTGTGACCGGAACGGGATTCGTGCCCGGGTCAAGAGCGCGAATCGCCGAGGGCGACGTGACGGTTGACTCGGTCACGGTGATCTCCGAGACCGAGCTCGAGGTGGCGGTCACCGTCGACCCCGGCGCGTCGCCGGGCACGCGCACGCTGGTGGTGTGGAGCGATGGCACCGGACCCGGTCCCGACGCGGTCACCCACGCGATTTGCTGGGATTGTCTCACCGTCACCTGAATTTCAGATCAGCGCGACACCACACAAGCGCCCTCGGCATGATTCGAACATGCGACACACGGTTTAGGAAACCGATGCTCTATCCCCTGAGCTACGAGGGCAGGTGCATCTGACATTCGCGCTGACGAACGCGCTGACGAACCCGTCTAACGCTATCGGCCGGCGCCCCGGAGCAGACGAGACGACCGAACTCGGCGTCGAGGCCGAGGCTGGAATGAAGCCTGTGGCAGTCGGCGCCCGTCGTCGAGTGGTGCGCTGACAAATGCGCTGACACGACTGGAGTGCGTATGCCTAGCTCGTGCTCAACAGCGCGATGGATCCAGCCCGACACGTTTGGTCGTCTTCTTGAGCGCGACGGCCCCCACCATTCGCATTAGTGAAAGGTGCTACACGCCCGAGCCGTTTCCCCGCCTACTCAGGATTTCCGGGCCGTGATCAGCCAGACCGCGCTGCCGAACCGAACGCCTTCAGGCGTTTCGTGCGATCGGAGCGCGGCCTTCAGCTTCTCGTGTGCATCCGCTCGGGCGACTTCGTCAAGACCTTCCGACAGACCCTTGACGATCCCGATCCCTCCCACGAACGCGTACGCCGCGTCGGCGTCCGCGCCAAACCACATGGGCTCCTCGAACGACGTGAGTTCGACCGCCTCGAAACCGACGCCCGTCAGAAGGGCTTCGACATCGTCAGGGTCGGCCAGCGCGGCCGGACCCGGCGCGCCGGGCGGAGGCATCGGCAAGTCACGCCCCGCGGCCATCGACTCGCGCACGACCATGATCCACTCGTTGCCGGCGGTGGCCTGCCAGACCAACAGGGCCACCCCACCTCCCGGGCGCAGCGCCGAGGCGATGTTGGCAAAAGCGGCCGGCCGGTCACTGAAGAACATCGATCCAAAACGGCTGATCGCGAGGTCGAAGGTCGCGGTGTCGAAGGCGTGTACTTGCGCGTCGGCCCGGAGGAACTCGACGTTCGTGAGGCCTTCGGTGCTGGCCCGCCGTCGAGCTTCGGCCAGCATCGACTCGGAGAGGTCTACCCCGAGCGCCGACCCGTCCCTCGCGAGCCGTGCCGCGTCACGAGTCGACTGACCGGAGCCGCAACCGATGTCGAGCACACGATCGGCCGGCGCGATCGGGTCCGTCTCGAGAAAGCGAGCCCAAATCGAGCGAAGGCTGGTGTCGTACTCGTCGGCGAACTGGGTCCATTGGTCGCCCTCCTCGCCGCCCCAGGCGTTCGCCATATCGACGTTGGCGATCGGCTCACTCATACGACCCTCTCTTGGCCACGGGCCGAATCTACGAGTGCGCGCTCAGGCTTGGCGAGTCAGCTGCACTTCCACATTCGGCGTGCGCGGTCCAGCCTTTGGGGGTCCTCGGACACTCGGCGGCGACGTGCTGCCAGGATCACCACAGGGGTCAAGAACGCGGCCGCCGTGTCGAGGTTCAGGAGGGCCGTCGTGACGGCGACGAGCGCGAGCGCGGAACACAACGCGGCGGCGGGCCTACGGCCGAAGCCTCCGAGATGATGACCAACGGCGTCGAAGAGCCCTTCGCGATGAGCGAGCGCTCCGACGAGGAGCAGCCCGGCCAGAAGAACGAACGGCTGCCACGCGTGCGACACCGCAGATCGCGCGTCCTGGCCAGCCAATGCGACTGCCGCCGCGCAAAGAACAGCGCTGGCGACAACGGCGACGACTCGGATGCGCACGGCGACATCCTCGCCCCCGTAACCACAGCCGTGAGCAAGAACCGTGTCATCGCTCCTGACCGTCGGGTTCTGCACCCGATTGTTGCGCGATTCTGCCTGCCACCAGGAGCAAACGGGAGCCGACGAAACGCCACGACAAAGACCCACGTAAAGGGTGAGAGCGCCTGTGAAGGTTTGCAGGTTCACGCGCCGGTGAAGGTGACGGGCGCGATCGCGTGGGCGCAGGAGTCCGCGGGTATGGGTCGGGTTGGGTCGGCGAGGAAGTCGTTGCGTAAGCGTTGGTCGCATGGGTCGACGGTTGAGTCGACTGCGCCGGTGTGGGGAAGTTGGATGACGGTGGCGTGACCGAAGCTGGCTGCGGTCTGATGCGCCCAGTCGAGGGACGTATTGGGGTCGAGTGCTCCGATGATGATGAGTGTCGGCGTCCCCGCGGGTCCCGGGGCGAAGGTGCGCGTCGGCGGTGTATGCCAGGCCGCGCACAGTGGCAGGAGCGGATCGTTGGCGAGGAAGTCGAGCTCCGGCGTTGCTTTGGCCTCGATGTTCAGTCCGTCGAAGGAAACGCTTCCGATCAGGTCGATGCAGTTACGCGAGAGGAGAGCACCCCATGATGTGTCGTCGGGGGTCGTGAGCGCAGCAGCCGCGGCCTGGGCTGCCGCCTCACCGTTCTTGGTCGCGATGGCGGCAGGAATGAGGCCCGCGTTGCCCTGGTTGAGCGCGGCGAGCACGAGCCCGAAAATGCGGTCGCCGTCGAGGAGGACCGGAATACGCGTTGGGGTATTCGCCCACGGGTTGTCCTCGACGAACACCGGGGGTGCGGCCTGGTCCGCGATGTAGAGATCTTCGATCTGTTGTCGAAGGCGGGGATACACGCGTGCACACGCCAGTTCGTTGAGGCACTCGCCGACGAATCGGTCGAGGGCGCCGGTCGCGTTGGCGATTTCGCCGTTCCATGGGTTGCCTTGCGGCGGTACGACGTCGAACAGGGTGATGCTTCGGACGAGGCTCGGGTAGCGGCCCGCGATCTCGCGCGCCTCGACGGTCATGGTTCGGGCGGCGAGGAGGTTGATTCGGTTGAGCCGGAGCACGAGTGCGAGGTCGCGAACATCGCTTGCTCGTTCGGCGGCGGAATATGCGGCGACGTCGATGCCTTGCGCCGTGAACCTGGCGCGGCACTTCCTAACTGCTGTTGCGAGATCGCTGGTGTTGCGCGCGTCGCGAACCGTACGA
>JAUZEM010000327.1 GCA_030839005.1 Actinomycetota bacterium
CCGACCGGGCTCACGCGGATGTTCAACTCGGCGTTCGGCGGTCAGATCTCGTGGCTGCTGCCCGCGGCGTTGGTGCTCTTGGTCGCCGGTCTCGCGTTCACCGCGAACCGCGCGCGCACCGATCGGACGCGCGCCGCGCTCGCGCTCTGGGGCGGTTGGTTGGTCGTGACGGGCCTCGCGTTCTCGCTGGGCAAGGGCATCATCCACGAGTACTACACCGTCGCGCTCGCGCCCGCGATCGGCGCGATCGTCGGTATCGGCGTCACGACCTTCTGGGCGCGCCGCGACCACCCATTCGTACGAGTCGTGCTCGGCTTCGTGATCGCAATCACCGCCATATGGGCGTACGTGCTCTTGCACCGCACGCCGACGTGGTTCCCGATGCTGCGAAGCGCGCTGCTCGTATGCGGGCTCGGAATCGGGCTCGTGGTCGCGGTCTCACCAACCCTTCGCGGACGCATCGGCGTCGTGCTCGCGATCGCGGCGGTCACGCTCGGCTTCGCGGCGCCCGCCGCCTACACGCTGTCCACCGTCGCGCAACCTCACGGTGGCGCGTTGCCAACGGCCGGCCCCGCGAACGCCGCGGGTGGGCCCGGCGGGTTCGGTGCGCGGACGGGGAACCGCGGCTTCGCGGGTGCGCGCGGTGCGCCTCCGGGCGGATTCGGCGGGACCAATCCGGGCGGCTTCAACCCCGGGATCGCGAACCCCGGATTCGGTGCGCCCGGCTTCGCCGGGGCCGGCGGACTCCTCAACGGCTCGGTTCCGAGCGCGCAAATAACCGCGCTGTTCGAGAAGAGCACGGGGTTTCGCTGGACGGCCGCGGCGATCGGCGCGAACAACGCGGCGGGTTACCAGCTCGCGTCCGGCCAGGCGATCATGGCGATCGGCGGCTTCAACGGAACCGACCCGACGCCCACGCTGGCGCAGTTCGAGCAGTACGTCCGTGCCGGTGAGATCCATTACTTCATCGCCGGAGGCGGCGGTCCCGGAGGCGGTGGTCCCGGAGGCGGGGGTCCCGCAGGCGGTGGTCCCGGAGGCGGTGGCGCGGGTTCGAGCACGTCGAGTGCCATCACCCAATGGGTGGAGCAGCACTTCACCGCGCAGACCGTCGGCCGAACCACGATCTACGACCTCAGCTCGGCGAACTCCGGGTGAGGCGGCGCCGGAGCCCGGATCGATCCGGTCGACGGGTACCCTGCTGACATGGCCGACCCGGCGGGGTTTGCAGAGCAGGCGATGCCCTTCATGTCGGCCCTCTACGCGGCCGCGTTGCGCATGACGCGCAATCCGAGCGACGCCGAGGACCTGGTCCAGGAGACGTTCCTGCGCGCCTACCGCGGGTTCGAGGGCTTCCACGAAGGCACGAACCTGAAGGCGTGGCTGTACAAGATCCTCACGAACACCTTCATCAACCAGTACCGCGCGAAGAAGCGCCGACCCGACCAGGTCGACCTCGACGACGTGGAGGATTTCTACATCTTCCGTCGCCTGGGCGGTCTCGAGGCGGCCGAGGCCACGCGCACGCCCGAAGCCGAGGTGATGGAGGGAATCCCCGACTCGGAGGTCAAAGAGGCGCTCGAGTCGATCCCGGAGCAGTTCCGCATGGCGGTGATCCTGGCCGACGTCGAAGGATTCTCGTACAAGGAGATCGCAGAGATCCTCGACGTGCCCATCGGAACCGTGATGAGTCGCATCCACCGGGGAAGAAGGGCGTTGCAGAAGAAGTTGTGGGATTACGCCGAACGCAACAACCTTCGGCCACGAGTCGAGTCCGCGACCGGGGGGTGACGAGCGCGATGGATTGTGAACATGCCCACCTGCGCGTCTACGAGTATCTCGACGGGGAGCTGACCGTTTGGAAGCGGCGCGCGATCACTCGGCACCTCGACGATTGCCCGCCGTGCGCGCAAGGATTCACGTTCGAGATCGACCTGCGTCGCGTGATCGTGTCGAAGTGCGCGGAGGACGTGCCCGCCGAGCTCAAGGCGCGCATCGCCATCGCACTCGGGATCATCGAGGCGGATGAACCGGTCCCCGAGTGATGAACGGTCGGGGCCGGCTTCTACGATGAGCGCGTGGCTTCTACGATGGACGCCACGCCGAGTCGAGGAGGCATGGTGCGGGCGTCCACCATCAGCGCGCTGATCATCGGCGTGGTCGTCGGACTGGTCGGCCTGGTGCTCGGGGTCTACGTGTTCGCCGATCACAGCGGCGGGAAGCTCTGGTTCTACTGGATCGCGCCGCTCCTCGCGATCGGCTTCTTCGGCGTCATGGCCCAGCTCGTCGTCCTCTACTGGGTGAAGGTCGGGCGGCTCGAGACCAAGGGTCGCCCCCGAAAGTGAGCGAGTCCGCAGACGGTGCAGGGCGGGCGCCCGATCCCGTCGATTGGGCCACGGCCCGCCGCGTCGCCCGGTTCGTCGCCGGCCGCGATCCGCTCGCCGACTCCTACCTCGCGGCCTCGTTGCAAACTGACTTCGACGAGTTGACCGTCCGGGCCGAGGACCTCGTCGCGGGGTACACGGGCCTGCGCGTCCCCGACCACGCGTCGGCGCGCGTGCTCGACCGGCGCGACTGGGTCGAGTCGAACATCTCGTCGATGCGGTCCCTCCTCGATCCGCTCATGCAGCGGTTCGGGGCGCGCATGGCCCACAACCCGCTCTCACCCGTGAGCCGGCGGGTTGCGGCCACCGAGATGGGCGGGCTGCTCGGCTATCTCGCGAAACGAGTGCTCGGCCAGTACGACCTCCTCGTCGCCGGCGGCCCCGACTCCGTCGCGAGCGGCGCTCGCGGTGAACAGCACGATGGCGCGGTCTACTACGTCGGCGCCAACATCTTGTCGCTCGAGAAACGTTTCGCGTTCCGCCCGCACGACTTCCGGTTGTGGATCGCGATCCACGAGGTGACTCACCGGGCGCAGTTCACGGGCGTTCCCTGGATGCGCGGCTACTTCCTCGGGCTGGTGCGCGAAGCACTCGAGCTCGTCGACCCCGATCCGCGCACGATGCTGCGCGCGGTCTCCAGTGCGGTCGACGAGGTTCGCGCCGGCCGCAACCCGCTCGACGAAGGCGGTCTGGTCGGATTGTTCGCGTCGCCGGCCCAGCGCGGCGTGCTCGGACAAGTGCAGGCGCTGATGTCGGTGCTCGAGGGTCACGGCAACGTGGTGATGGACGATCTCGGTCGCGATCATGTCGCGGGCCAGGAGCGCATGTCGCGTGTGCTCCAACAACGACGAAATATCGGGGGGATCACGGGCGCGGTGCACAAGCTGCTCGGGATCGAGCAGAAGATGCGGCAGTACGAGGTCGGTGAGCGCTTCGTGCGCGGTGTGTACGAGATCGGCGGCCGGCCGGCGTTCGACGCCGTGTGGCATGCACCGCAGAACCTCCCGACGGTGGCGGAGCTGAACGAGCCCGCCCGTTGGCTCGCCCGAGTCGACGCCGCACGCGTGTGAATCTGTCCGGGGCGCTCGCCGATCTCGCGGTGGACGCGCGCGTCGTCGTCGGGTGCAGCGGCGGGGCCGATTCGTTGGCGCTGCTCGCGCTCGCGTGTGATCACGGCTTCGACGTGTGCGCCGTTTACGTCGATCACGGACTGCGGCCGGGGACCGGGCACGACGCCGAGATCGTGAAGCGGGCGGCGGCGCGCTTCGGCGCGCGAGCGCGCGTCACGCATGTCGATCTCCCCGCGGGTCCGAATCTCGAGTCCCGTGCGCGGGAGGCGCGGTATGCCGCGTTGGAACGCGTTCGGGCGGAGCTGGGTGCAGAGGCGATCCTCATCGCACACACGCGCGACGACCAGGCGGAGACCGTATTGCTGCAGATGCTTCGCGGCGCGGCCGCGACCGGGTTGTCGGGGATGGCTGGGCGGCGGGGCTTCGTCCGTCGGCCCCTGCTCACGTCCAGACGTCGGGAGACGCACGAGCTCTGCGCGCGGCTCGGCTTGTCCCCCGTGCACGACCCGATGAACGACGACCTGCATCACCGGCGTGTGTGGTTGCGGCGCGAGGTAATCCCCCGCCTCGAAGGTGGAACCGATCGCGATCTCGTCGAGGTGCTCGCCCGTCAGGCCGAGCTCCTGCGCGACGACGACGAGCTGCTCGACGCGTTCGCCTCGCAACACGAACCCGACGACGCGGGTTCCGTGGCCGCATTGCCGCGCGCTCTGGCGCGGCGCGTGATTCGGCGGTGGCTCGCGGCGCCGGCGCCTCCGTCGGTCGCCACCGTGGAGCGGGTTCTGGCGGTCGCGCGCGGCGACGTGCGCGCCGCGGAGCTGCCGGGCGGCGATCGAATCGAGCGCGTCCGCGGACAACTCGTGCGCGTCGGTCCTGTGGGGCTCGTCACTGCGCCCGTCGTCCTCGAGCTCCCGGGTCACGCCCGGTTCGCCGACGTCGAGATCGGGGCGTGGATCGAGCACGGGCCACCGGTGGCGTGGCCCGACGGGCGCGAGCGGGCGGTGTGCGACGCCGATCGTGTGCCCGCGTCAGTGGTCGTCCGGGCAGCCGAGCCCGGCGAGCGGTTCCGCCCTCTGGGTCGGGGCGGCTCGAAGCTCCTGCACGACGCGCTGGCCGAAGCCGGCGTCGCCGCGACCCGGCGCGCGAGCGCGCCGGTCGTCGTCGGCGCCGAGCCGGTGTGGGTCGTCGGTTACCGTATCGACCATCGCGTCCGGGTCACGACCGGCACCCGGCGCTTCCTCTGGCTGAGCGCGGAGCCCGCTACAACATGAACGACCCGAACATCGGTCGGATCGTCGTCGACGAGCAAGAGCTGCAACAACGCATTCGCGACCTCGGCAAGGAGATCGCGGCGGATTACGACGACCGTCCGCCGTTGCTCGTCGGCATCCTCAAGGGCGCGTTCATGTTCATGGCCGATCTCGCCCGGGCGATCGACCTACCGGTCGAGTTCGACTTCATGGCCGTTTCGTCGTACGGCTCGTCCACGCGCACGAGCGGTGTCGTTCGCATCATGAAAGACCTCGACCTCGACCTGACCGACCGGCACGTTCTGATCGTCGAGGACATCGTCGACTCGGGTCTGACCCTCGCGTATATCCGCAAGAACCTGAAGGCACGCGGGCCGGCGACGCTCGAGGTGTGCGCGCTTCTCGTCAAGGAAGGTTTGCAGAAGACCGATGCCGACCTGAAGTACGTCGGCTTCCGGATCCCACCCGACTTCGTGATCG